>DAOVGJ010000139.1 GCA_030672465.1 Pseudomonadota bacterium
GATTTTGGCTTGCCCTATGAAATGCGAAGCCTATTTCTTTGGGGTCATTTGATATTCGGATTTGTTTGGCATTTCGATATTCGAATTTCGGATTTAAAATGTGGTATTTCTGGACGCTGTGCGATCATGTAAATTATGAAAGTTATTACTGGGAAACTACACTAGATTCCGCTCTACGGTCTGCCTGACCTTTTCCATCAGGACATTCCTATCCCTCAATGAAAGGGGCGCGGTTTCAATAGATCTATCAATGGTGATTTGAATTTCCCCGGGCCGAACCCTCATGGAGCCCCTTGGCATAACATCCCGGCTCCCATTGATGGTTATGGGGATGATGGGAACCCCGGATTGGATGGCCAGGGTAAATCCGCCCCTTTTAAACGGTTGGATAGATCCATCACGGCTCCGGGTTCCTTCTGGGAAGATTACCACGGAAACCCCTTCTCTGATTTTGCTCGCTGCCCTCTTGATGCTCTCCAAGGTCTTTCTCTTCCCGGATCGGTCGATGCTGATGTAGTTTGCCGCCCTCATCGCCCATCCCAGGATAGGGATTGCAAAGAGCTCCTTTTTCGCAATCCACCTAAACTGAACTGGCAAGCAACTCAGCAACGCGAAAATATCATAGCTGCCCTGATGGTTGGGCATATAGATGTATGATGGCTCATTACCGATATGTTCCAGACCCCTCACCTTGACCCTCACGCCGCTGACCAATAATTGTATCTTCGCCCACCATCTGGCATAGTGGTGGATGATATTGCCATTGCGATCAAAGGGGAAGGTGATAAAGACCAATGTGCTCAGGCCTACGGTGGTGATGGCGATGCTGATCCAGAGCAAAGCCCAACGGATCATTTAGGCCTCCATCCTTTCGATAATTTTCGCAACCTCCGCCTTGACCCGATCATCTATATCATATGGGGAAACCCCATCCCTGTCCGATTGGAGGATCTTGGGGTTGAAACTGAGATGGCCAAGGACTTCAAAATCGGAAAGATGTTCCTCGATGATCCTCCGATCTTCCTCTGTTGCAATTTTGTTTCCCACCGCAAGGACCTTCTTCACCCCCAAATCAGCGGCCAATTTCCTGATCTGTTTTGTGGTGCTGATGGAGCGCAGCCCCGGCTCGACTACCACAATGAGGGCATCCACAAATTCGGTACTTCCCCTGCCCAAGTGCTCCAATCCCGCCTCCATATCCACGATGACAGCTTCGTCTCTCCCGATGAAAAGGTGTCGCATCAAGCTCTTTAAGAGCACATTCTCGGGGCAGAAGCATCCTGCGCCTCCTTGGGAGATAGCTCCCAATACAAGTAGTTTAACCCCTCGGTAGGATACTCCGAACTCATCCGGGATATCATCCACCCTTGGATTGAGTTTGAATATCGCTCCATAGGTTCCCTTCTTCGCGCCCGTCCTCTCCTCCACCAAAGGGGTCATGGCTACAAGGGGCGTCAATTTTCCCACCATCTCCTCGGGAAACCCAAGGGCAGAGGCCAAATTCGCATCCGGGTCGGCATCGATTGCCAAGACCTTTCTGCCCCTCTGGGCCAAAATAAGGGCCATCACTCCTGCCAGGGTCGTCTTTCCCACACCTCCCTTTCCCGAAATAGCAATTTTCATGAAGAGGGTCTCCTCTACGGAAATGGCCGCAATTAAGAAAACTGATACATATTTTACCCTTAAGGCCCTTTTTTATCAATGGATTGGACCTGGTGTTTCCGGCTTTTCCAGGAGGTATCCCTTGGCTTGTTGATTTCATGAGAAATGAGATTACGCTCATGGACAAGGGAGTCCCCTGCAATAGAGCAAGCTCCAACAGGAGATACCGATACCAGGGAAGAGCCGTGATTAGGTTGCCCGCACCGATTTGCCCACGGAAAGCTCAGCTGGAACGACCTAAATCGGAGGAGTAGAGAGGTTTGCCCCGGGATTGGGGACAGCACCCTCAAGGCGAGGGAGGAGCATCCTCTTGGTTTCGGTGGAAGATAATCCTCAGGCCCTCAAGGGTGAGAAATTCGTCCACCTCTTCGATGAGTTCCGACTCCGGGGCGATCAAATCGGCCAAACCGCCCGTTGCGATCACTTTCGGGTTAGTCCTCGCTTCCCTTTTCATCCGGCTGACGATCCCATCCACCAATCCCACATATCCGTAGATGATCCCGGCCTGTATGCTATTAACGGTGTTTTTCCCGATAATCCCCTTGGGTCTTGTCAATTCAACCCTGGGCAGTTTCGATGCCCTTTGGAAAAGGGCTTCCGTGGAAATTAAAATCCCCGGTGATATTACACCGCCTATGTATTCCCCCTTTGGGGAGATGTAGTCGAAGGTAGTGGCGGTGCCGAAATCCACGATGATCAAACTCTTTCCGTGTTTCGCGTACGCAGCAACAGCATTGACAATCCGGTCGGCTCCCACCTCGACGGGATTATCGTAATAGATGGGCATCCCCGTCCTGATCCCAGGGCCAACTACCAGAGGCTTGAGGCTGAAATACTTCATTGCCATCCCCTCAAGGATATTGATTATCGGGGGGACGACACAGGAAATGGTGATT
This sequence comes from Pseudomonadota bacterium, assembly GCA_030672465.1. Taxonomy (GTDB): domain Bacteria; phylum Desulfobacterota; class BSN033; order WVXP01. The sequence continues at coordinate 2,559 of DAOVGJ010000139.1, forward strand.
CCAAGGATATCCTCCAGCTCAATGTGACTGAACATGAAGAGATCCTTTATGAGGATTCCGTATTCGTCTTCAGTTCTTCCCTTCTCGGTACCAATACGCCAATTGGCAACGAGTCGGTCATCCTCAAATACGCCTAACACCGTATGGGTATTGCCCACATCGATTGCGAATAACATCTCTTACTCTCCTTTCAATTCCGACCCCGTGGCAATATCAGGGCAATTCCTCCAATTGGGAGACATCCCCCGCAATCACCCTCCTTTCGGATCCGTCGGGGTTGGATAGGAGAAGCGATCCGTCGGAATCGATTCCCTTAACCCTTCCCCGAATAACCTCATGAAAGGATCTCATTTCCACGAGCTTCCCCACCATCTGGGAGAATTGCTCCCATTGGCGAAGAATCGGCTCGGGTTCTCCGGTTAAGAAAGTCCGGTATTCTCCTTCAACCTCTTGTAAGAGGGTCTTGAGCAGTTCAACTCGCGAGATATCATATCCCAGCTCCTCCCTCAAGGAGGTGGCAATGGATCTTATTTCCTCGGAGACCGTTGTTAAGGTCATATTGACGTTGATTCCTATTCCCAGAATGACAAACTCCACCTTATCCTCTGTGCACTTCATCTCGTTGAGCAAACCGGCGACCTTCTTATTGTTTATGAGAAGGTCATTAGGCCATTTTATTCGAGGCTGAAGACCAGATATGCCTTTCATGGCTTTTGCAGTCGCAACTGCTGCCATAATGGTAATCAAGGAAGCATTTCTTGCTGCAATCGGTGGGCGAAGGATTATGGATACATAGAGATTGACCCCCGGAGGGGAGAGCCATGGTCGGCCTAGCCTGCCCTTTCCCCTTAGTTGGTGATCTGCAACGACAACCTCTCCTTCTTCCGCTCCCCCAAGGGCTATGCGATATGCCTCTGAATTGGTTGAATCCAATTGGCCGAAGAGATGAATTTTCTTGCCGATGGTCCGAGTCTTCAAATTGGCCTTGATGGATCGCGGAGAAAGGGTATTCATGGGGTCCATTTTCCGTTCACGGGAGTATATGGGGGGACATTACCCTTCGGAGCTGGTGTCATAGTGGGAGAACTGCAGCGAAAAGGTACCGCGTCCTTGACTCATAGATCTCAAATCAGTTGAGTAGCCGAACATCCCCTTCAATGGGGCCAAGGCGGCGATGATAGCAATCTTTCCCTTCGGCGTAAGGGATTGTACTTCCCCTTTGCGCGCTCTCAGGTCTCCTATCACCTCCCCCATGAACTCCTCGGGAACTATCACATTGAGCTCCATGATGGGTTCCAAGAGAATGGGTTTCGCCTCCTTTAACCCCTCTCGGAAGGCATTGGAAGCCGCTATCCTCAAAGCCATCAAAGAGGGGTTTTGAACATCAAAGGAGGCCTTTAAAAAGATTGTCTGAATGTCGGTTACGGGGTATCCCATGATCAGGCCGGCTGTAGAAGCATCCCTGACCCCCTCCTGCATGGCGGAGAGCGCTTCCTGGAATACAACACCATTGGGGATTTCGGACTGGAACTCCAGGCCACTGCCTCGATGGTTTGGGATGAGCTTGAGGATTACCTCGGCGAAGTGGCGAGCATCTTCGACTACCTTATCGAACCGACCCGAGGCCTCCGCAGCCTTGGCAATGGTCTCACGGTAAACGACCTGGGGACGGCCGATATTGACTTCCAAGTGATATTCACTGAGGAGCCGTTGAATCAAGACCTCCAGGTGGAGCTCCCCCATCCCGGAAATGATGGTTTGCCCGGTGTCCTCGTCAAATTTCACTAAAAAGGTGGGATCTTCATCGCTCAGCCTCTCCAGGGAGAAAGCCAGTTTATCCTGGTCTCGATTGGTTTTGGGCTCCACGGCCACAGACATCACCGGCTTATAGGAGTCTATGGGTT
>DAOVGJ010000089.1 GCA_030672465.1 Pseudomonadota bacterium
CATGTTTAGAAAATTGGAAAATTTGAATTTTGTTATTGTTTCGGATTTCGAATTTCGTGCTTCGAATTTTAAATGCTGACATCTCAATACGTACGATCAGTTTTGGTGTGATTTTTATAAATTACTTTTGGGACGTGATACGAGCAGCGGATGGGTAATAGTATGGGAAAACCTCCTTCAACTTCAACGAGAAGCCTTACAAGGGAGATTCCAGGGATCATTCTTTTGGCAGTCGCTGTTTATATGGTGCTCAGCCTCATATCCTATCATCCATCCGATCCATCCTTTAACGTCGCTCCTCCGGGAAGGGTCAAGGAAATTCATAATCTCGGCGGCGTCATGGGATCCTATTTGAGCGATCTTCTCCTTCAAGGCCTGGGCTTATCCTCATATTTGATTCCCCTCGCCATAGGAACACTGGCCTGCTTCCTCTTCTTGCCCATATCCGCGGGAATGAGTTATGGAAAGGGGGTGGGTTTTCTGCTCATCATCTTCTCCAGTGCTGCGGGTTTGGGCTTGAAGGCTGATAAAATCCGGATTTTTGGCCATGAGCTCCTTGCAGGAGGGGTTTTAGGAGATCTTTCCTCTCGACTCTTGGTGAGGTACTTCAACCTCCCCGGCGCCTCTATAATCGTCCTCGTGGTCTTTATTATGGCCATATCCCTCAGTACGGGGCTCTCCTTCGTCTCCTTAATCGACGGATTGGTGGGGCTCTTCAAAGCAGGAGTCCGAAGATGGAATCTCTTGATGATGATCCGGAGGGAACGGGTTCGCAGGATCAGGGAGGTTACCGCTGAGCGGAGCCAAAGAAAGGGAAAGGGTGAGCTCTCCGAACCTCTTGTGGTGGAGCCTCCCGGGAGAGCCGAGGGGAAGGCGAGATTTGAACAGGAGGAGTTTAACTTCATAAAGCCCAAGGAAAGGTTTCACCCCCCACCCCTGTCCCTCTTGGATTCGGGGGAGATGAAGAGGGTGACCATTGATAAACAGAGTCTGGTGATGAACTCCCGAATCCTCGAGAAGAAATTGATGGATTATGGCGTTGAGGGGAAGGTGGTCCAAGTGAGGCCGGGTCCCGTCATAACGGTTTTTGAGTTCGAACCAGCCCCAGGCGTGAAGGTGAGCAAAATCGTCAACCTTGCGGATGATCTGGCCTTGGCCTTGAGCGCAGTCAGCATTCGTATCGTGGCCCCCATACCGGGGAAGTCAGTGGTGGGAATAGAGATCCCCAATAGCCTCAGGGAGACAGTTTACCTAAAAGAGATAGTCGATTCGGAAACCTTTAAAACATCTGAGTCCAAGCTAACCCTGGCATTGGGAAAGGATATTTCGGGAGAGCCCCTCGTCATTGATTTGACCAAGATGCCCCACCTCCTCGTGGCCGGATCAACGGGTTCGGGCAAGAGCGTATCCATCAATTCCATGATTTGCAGCATTCTCCTCAGGGCTACCCCAGATGACGTAAAGTTCCTCTTGATCGATCCCAAGATGCTGGAGCTGTCCGCTTACGAGGATATCCCCCATCTCCTGCTCCCCGTGGTTACAAACCCCAAAAAAGCGGCAACCGGTCTGATGTGGCTTGTCGAAGAGATGGAACGGAGATACTCGCTCCTCGCCAACAGGGGTACAAAGAATATCGAGCAGTACAATCGAAAGATCGAGGGGGAAATGAGGGAGGGGACGTCTGATGTCGAGGGGAATACCCCGGAGGCAGCGTCAGGGGGAAAGCTCCCGTATATCCTTGTAGTTATCGACGAGCTGGCCGACCTGATGATCATGTCATCGAGGGATGTAGAGGAATCCATCACACGATTGGCCCAGATGGCCCGGGCAGTGGGAATCCATCTCATTCTGGCCACCCAGAGGCCTTCGGTCGATGTCTTGACGGGAATCATCAAGGCCAACTTTCCCGCCCGGATCTCCTTCCAGGTCTCATCCAAAGTCGATTCCCGGACTATTTTGGATACCATTGGCTCAGAACATCTCCTGGGGATGGGGGATATGCTCTTCTTGCCCCCCGGCAGTTCCAAGTTGAGGCGGGTTCATGGCGCCTTGGTCTCCTCGAGTGAGATCAAGAGGATAGTGGACTTCTTGAGAAATCAGGGCAAACCCATCTACGATCAATCCATCTTGGAGGAGAAAAAGGCAAAGGAAATTGGCACAGAGGAGGGAGAATATGACGAAAAATATGATGAAGCCGTCGCCTTTGTCGCTGAGACGGGCCAGGCATCCATCTCCCTCATTCAGAGAAGGTTCCGGGTCGGTTATAATCGCGCTGCCCGGATTGTCGAGAAGATGGAGGAAGAAGAGATTGTAGGACCATCGGATGGGATAAAACCGAGGGAGGTCCTAATCCATAAGAGATAAAAGGGAAAAATCCATGGCAAAGGCTATAAAGAAGGTTGGCTCGTTTATTCTTATGGTTTTTTTCGGTTTGGCAATGGAATGTTACGGCCTTTCAGTCGATGAGCTGATCACGAAGGTTCAGCGGAATTACAATCAGATCACTGATATTCAAGCACAATTTGCCCAGGAGTATATCCACAAATCCCTCAATCGGGTCAAGAAGGCCGAGGGGAGGGTCTACTTCAAGAAATCGGGAATGATGCGATGGGAATATCGCAAGCCCGTTCGCCAAGAAATAGTCAGCGATGGGTCTATGATATGGCACTATCAGCCCGACGACAACCAGGTGATCATGGGAGAAATCTCGAAGACGATCCGAGCAAAGCTCTCAATAGCGTTTCTCTCCGGAGAGGGTGACCTCAGGCGGGACTTCCGCGTTCTCAGCCCCACCGGTGAAATCCAAAGGGAGGACACCTGGTATCTCCTGGAGTTGGCTCCCGTTGAACCCCAAGTCGACATCCAGAGGCTCGTCTTAAGAATAGATCCCAAACGATACCTCATCGTTCAGACCGACATCTACGATGCTTTTGATAACGTAAATCGAATCCGTTTTTCGAGGATCAAGATAGACCGTAACCTTCCGGATTCCCTGTTTACCTTCATCATCCCCCCGGGGGCGCAGGTGCTTCGATCTCCCGGGGAATTCATCAAGTAGATCGTTGAGGGGGAAATGGCCGGACCAAAATCACAGCTCCTATTGGAAACAACGAGGCGGCTTATCCGAAGGCAAGCCACGGCTAACCTAAAACGGATCATCGATAAGACTCATCCCGCCGATACCGCTCACCTCTTCGAGTATCTCAACGAAAGGGAACAGAGGGTTATCTTCGATCTGATCGACGATTCGGAAAAGGCGGCAGAGGTGTTGAGCGAAATCGATAAGGCCAGTGGCGCCCAGTTGCTAGAGGGAATGGAGAGGCCCCGTATTACCGAAATCCTTCAGGCGATGTCCTCGGATGATAGGGCTGATTTTATCAGCGAATTGCCAGAAGAATTGGCTGAAGAGATCTTAAGCCTCATGGCAAAAAAGCAATTAGCCCAAGTCGAGGACCTCCTCAGCTATGGCGAGGATACTGCTGGTCGGATTATGACCCCCGATTTCTTCGCCCTCATCGACGAGACATCGGCCAAAGAGGCCATCGAGGCTTTACAAAAGGCATCGGAAGCGGAAATGGTCTTCTACGTTTATGTGATAGATGACCGGGGTCATCTCGTTGGGGTCATCTCCCTTCGACAACTGATCACGGGTCCCCCCACCAAGAAACTGAAGGGGATCATGGTTACCGACGTCATCAGTGTGCGAACCGATATGGATCAGGAGGAGGTTGCCAGGGTAGTCGAGAAGTATAATATCCTCGCCGTTCCCGTCGTCGACGAGGAGAATAAGCTCGTTGGAATCATTACCGTCGACGATATCATCGACGTCATCCGGGAGGAAGCCACAGAGGATATCATGAAAATGGCGGGAACCCACGAGGATGAATTCGTCTATCGGGATAATGTGTTTAAGGTCTCCCGATTTCGACTCCCCTGGATTTTGACCAACCTGTTCGGAGGGCTGATTACCGGATACCTGCTCTGGATTTTTAAGGTGACCATAAGGGACGTTTTTGCGCTGATCACCTTTATCCCCGTCATTACGGCAATGGGGGGGAATGTAGGGGTCCAATCTTCCTCCATCATGGTCCGAGGGTTCGCCACGGGCAGGGTAGACTTCCATAGCTTGAGGCGTTTCCTGTTTCGAGAAGTTCGGGTGGGAATCATCATGGGCACGACGTGTGGTGCCGCCGTCGGCCTGGTGGGCTATTTTTGGCATGGGAATCCAGTCATCGGGTTGGTAGTGGGTATTGCGATGGTCGTCGCCATGACCATTGCCTCAACCATGGGGACCTTGGCCCCGGCCTTTTTCAAAAAAATAAAGGTTGACCCGGCCATCGCATCGGGCCCCTTCGTTACCACTGCCAACGATATTACGGGCATCCTC
>DAOVGJ010000235.1 GCA_030672465.1 Pseudomonadota bacterium
TTCGGCAATGCGCGGCCCACGATGACGCTCATTGCATATTGCATGTAGGAAGTTTTCATTTCGTCTTTGATGCTTATGGGAATATTTACTCGTTGCATTGAGTTCTCTCCTCCACGCTGAAAAATAAATCCTCATTAAAAACTAAAATATAAAGCACTGATTGTCAACTATAATGAGGTCTGGAGTTTCCGGAGTTTAACGGGAACACCGGTGTCCATGAGCGAAATTTGCTGGAGAAGTGGGGTACCAATCGAAGGTGGGTAGGAAGGGGAAAGCCGGCCCTTTAGAGGCTGGAAGGGGTAAGTATTCCCCGCCCGTGGATCCCGAAAGGGTCACTTCGAAAGCACTGAAGCGAAGGGACAAAGGTGTTCCGTTATGAAAAATATAATTTGCTCTATAATCAATGGGTTAGTAAAATAATCCTCATATGGGTAAGGAAACTTCAGACATGGTGGTAGTATTGACAAATTGTGAGTATTATGATTATTTAGATTATTTAAGCACTTTTGATATGAGAATTTTGGGCCTTTTGGAGTAAGAATGAAAAGGACTTACCAGCCCAGCAATAAGAAGAGGAAAAGGCGGCTTGGATTTAGGGCTCGAATGCGGAGTAAGAATGGCAGGGAGATTCTGAGAAGGAGAAGGAGTAAGGGGAGGAGCCGGTTGGCCGCTTGATGAATAAAGGGACAATATCTTGATGGGTCTCGGTTAACGATGGGGAGGTCTTACGGGAGGGAAAATAGAATCTCGAGAAGGGTCGATTTTTGGAAGGATCGCGGGAGAAGAAAGAAGTTTGATACCGAACATTTTATGCTTATGTTGAGGAAAAACAACAAGGATGTTAAGAGATTAGGGCTGGTTGTGGGGAGGAAGGTGGGGGGGGGCGGTTTCAAGGAATCGAATTAAACGATTGATTAGGGAATTCTTTAGATTAAACAAGGAGAAGATACCCGAATCATCAGACCTCATTGTTTTGGCGAAGGAGAATATTGAGATCAAGGGATACCAAGAGGTATTCGAGGAATTGAAGGTCATACTGAATTAGGCGGCAAATTACGCAAGGGGCCGTGAAATTGGGGATCAGGAGAGGAGCAATTCTTTCAATTCGGTTTTACCAGCATGTAATATCGCCTCTTTTGGGGCCTACCTGCCGTTTTGTTCCCAGCTGTTCTCAATATACCATTGATGCCATTGAACAATGCGGATTCTTACGGGGAATTTGGCTTGGGGTGCTGAGAATTCTCAGGTGCCATCCATTTCATCCTGGCGGTTGTGATCCGGTTCGGGAACGTGGGGAAAAGGGCTGAGGGATCATCCAGTATGGAAAAAAGGGCGATTATAGCCATAGTTTTATCGATACTCATTCTTATGCTGTATCAAAAGTTTTTCTTAAAGGAGCAGCCAAAGAAGCGGGAGGAACAGAGAGGTATAGAGAGGATTGAACCGCTACCTTCGGCCCCAGAAGTGTCCGAGAAGAGGCCTGGGGGCGAATTATATGAGGGCGCGGTTGGAAGAGAAGGGGAAAGGTTTGTATCCAAGCGAGCCGAGGAAGAGGAAAGGAAAGGGCTCAGGGATGTGCCTGTTCAGACGGAATTGTATTCGGCTATCTTCTCGAGTTACGGCGGACGATTGAAGAGTTGGAGGTTAAATCACTATATGAATGTCGTTGAGCAAGGGCGGTTCATCCGTTGGTTTCAGGGGACAGAAAGGAAGGTAAAGGGGCTCTTTGGATTTGGAGGAAAAACGCCTTTCGAGGGGAAGCCCGAACCGGTTGAGCTAGTGACAACAGAGGAGCTGGTGAACCTTCCTCTGGCAATCGAGGTCGAGGATGAGGGTGGGAATGTCACCTTTGCCCCTATGGATGTTGACGGTGATTCGATCTTCTTGGGGGGCAATGTAAGGGAGGGAACCCTTTTGTTCAGGGGAAGTGCTCCCAACGGTCTTGAAGTATCCAGAAGATACCGGTTCTACGATGATCCGTATCGCGTTGACATGGAGGTTAGAATCAAAAACCGGGGGGGAAGACCAAAGAATGTGAGGGTAGCACTGGTATGGTTTGAGATGATGATGGAGACAGGGTCTCGGGCTTTTGCTGGTCCCGTGGCCATGGTAGATGGGAAGGTGACGGAAATAAAGGCGAAGAAGTTCAAGAAAGAGGAGTTATTGTTATCAGGTGACATTCAATGGTTTGGGAGTTCAATGGGTGAAAAGAACGTTCTAGACCCGAAAAAGAGAAAACCCTTTTTCGTCTCCCTTATCGTGCCCAAAGAGAACGAGGGGATAAAGCTCGGGATAGGGATGAAAGATGAAAAGGTAATGTATAGCCGGGTTGTATATCCTGCCCGCAGTATTCCCGGGGGGGGAGAGGCGGTATATTCCTACGAGCTTTATATCGGCCCAAAGGTTATCAGTCTTCTCAAGGGATTGAACGTTGGGGCGGAGAAGGTTGTCCGCTTTGGATGGTTTACGCCTATTGCCAAGATGTTGCTTCTCTTCATTAATCTTACCCATAAGGTTACGAAGAACTATGGAGCGGATATCATCATTATCTCCGTGTTATTGAAGATCTTATTTTGGCCCCTGACGAAAAAGAGCTATGTGTCGATGAAGAAGATGCAGAAGGTCCAGCCAGAAATGGCGATGCTGCGCGAAAAGTACAAGGACGATAAAGCCCGGCTCAATAAGGAAATGATGGACCTCTATAAGAGGAGGAGAGTCAACCCATTGGGCGGATGCCTTCCAATGTTGGTTCAGATACCGATTTTCTTTGCCCTCTATTGGGCCCTCATGGGTTCCATTGAATTGAGACATGCCCCTTTTATCTTTTGGATTAAGGATTTATCGTACCGGGATCCGATTTACATTTCACCGATTTTGATGGGTGCATCAATGCTGTGGCAGCAGAAGATGACGCCGACAGTGGGAGATCCGAGACAGGCGAAACTGATGATGCTCATGCCCATCATCTTTACCTTTCTCTTTTTGAGTTTCCCCGCAGGGCTGGTTATCTATTGGCTGGTTACCAATATTCTAACGATAGGTCAACAGTATCTCATCAACAAGATGATGAAATAAGAGAGCTATGAAAATGGAAGAGAAGGATAAGGATTTGGAGAAGGAAGAAGGAAAGGGCGATGAGGTTCTCGAAGAGAGGGAAAGTGGCGGGCTTTCCAATGGCACGCAAAAGCCCTTTAGCTTTGAAGAAGAAGGGTATTGGGAGTCCATTCCCGAGCAGGAGGACGCAAGGGAGAAGAGGGTGACGTGGCTAAGAAGGACCCTTGGCGAGATTATAGAGCGGATGGGGATCAAGGCTTATATAGAGGCACAACAAAGGGAGGGGGAGATTTTTCTCGAAATCAAAGGCGATGGAAGCGGGCTCATCATTGGCAAACACGGCCAGACCCTTGATGCCCTGCAGTATATCATGAATAAAATTGCCGCCCATAGGTACAGGGAGGTACGGGAAAAGGTTCTTTTGGATACGGAGAATTACCGCGGAAGAAGGGTTGCGGCCCTTGAAAGCATGGCACTTCGAATGAGGGAAAAGGTTAAGAAATCGAGGAAGGCCGTAACCATTGGACCCCTGAATCCCCAAGATCGAAGGATTATCCACGTCACGTTGAGCGGAGATGAAGATGTTCGAACGGAAAGCAAAGGGGAGGGGTTTTACAAAAAGCTCGTTATTATGCCCAAATCCAGGGGAAGCAGGGGCCAAGAGACGTCCCCGGGCGGTACCCATCTTACGTAATGCTCCTTAATGGCGAAAAGGATACCATTGCGGCTATTGGCACACCCCACGGTGAATCCGGAATAGGTATCGTACGAATCAGTGGCCCCTTGGCAGAGAAGGTGGCCACGAGATTATTTCGCGCCAAGAAGAAGCCTGCCCACCTAAAATCCCACCATCTCTATTACGGGGAAATAGTCGACCCGGAGAATGGAAAACCCCTTGATGAGGTGCTCCTTACCCTGATGCGAAAGCCGAAGACCTACACCAGGGAAGATGTCGTAGAAATTAACTGCCACGGTGGATATTTGGTGTTGAAGAGGGTTTTGGAGGTAGTTTTGGGGCAAGGGGTCCGGCTAGCCCAGCCTGGGGAGTTTACCAAGAGGGCCTTTTTGAATGGGAGAATCGATCTATCCCAAGCTGAGGCAGTAATCGACGTGATAAGGGCAAAGACGGCCAAAAGTCTTAAGATGGCCAATCAGCAGTTGAAGGGAAATATTTCCCATGAGATTGAGGGGCTGAGGGAAGGGGTGGTCAGAAATTTGGCCTTCGTTGAGGCTTTAATCGATTTTCCGGATGAAGACATCGAGGTGGATGGGGATGTGATCAGGAGAGGCCTGGAGGAGGGCCAGAGGAGAGTGAGGGGACTTATCGAATCCTATGAGGAGGGAAGGATCTATAGGGATGGTGTATCGGTAAGCATCGTGGGAAAGACCAATGTGGGGAAATCCAGCCTCTTGAACATACTCCTTAGGGAGAATAGGGCTATAGTTACCTCCATACCGGGAACTACACGAGACGTAATTGAGGAGGTCGTTAATATTCATGAGATTCCCATTCGGCTGGTGGATATGGCTGGGATTAGGAGGGCATCCAACCCCATTGAGAGGGAAGGTGTGAGATTGGCCAAGGATAAGGTGGCCGACGCGGATATGGTGATATTGGTTATTGATGGCAGCCGAGGGTTAGATAAGGACGATCGGGAGATCATCGATGAAGTAAGGGAGAAGAAGAAGGTGGTCGCCGCAAACAAAATGGATCTTCCCATCAAGACCTCCATGGAGCAGATTCAAGAATTTCTTCCGAATACAAAAGTAGTGGAAATTTCCGCCCTTAAGAACTGGGGAATCGATACATTGAAGGATTCCCTTTACTGCACGCTGACGGGGGATGGTGTTGGACGCGATACCGGAGAAGTGATAGCCGTTAATGCCCGACACAAGAAGGCGCTTGAGGGATCACTGGAATGCCTTAGGAGGGCAAGGGAAGGGATGGAGGGAAAGATTCCCATTGAGCTTATAGCCCTGGAATTGAGATCGTGCCTCGATTATCTGGGAGAGATAAGAGGGGAGACAACGACACAGGAAGTCTTGGAGTGCATATTTAGTCAGTTTTGTATCGGGAAGTGAGATGTTTCACGTGAAACAGAATGGATCGATCCTGCTCGTAAACCCATGGATTTACGATTTTGCGGCCTTCGACCTTTGGGCAAAGCCCTTGGGACTTCTCTATATCGCGGGATTGCTGAGGAATAGGGGGTATGAAATAGAATATATCGACTGTTTGGATATCCACCATCCCCAAATGGTTCGGGAAAGAGGTCGTCCGAGACGGAAGGGATATCACCAGGGCCATTTCTTCAAAGAGAATATCAATAAACCCCCCGCCCTTGACGACATACCCAGAAAATATAGTCGGTACGGCATAACGGAGGAGGCATTTAGAGAGCGATTAGAAGCCATGGGTGAGCCCAGGGTTGTCCTGGTCACATCCATAATGACCTATTGGTATCCTGGTCCATTCCATGTGATTCGACTGATCAAAGAGCGATACCCGAAGTCCTTCGTGGTAATGGGGGGTATCTATGCGACCCTGTGTCCGGATCATGCCCGCACGTACTCAAAGGCGGATTATGTTTTACCGGGAGATGGGCTTGCAAAGATATTGGGTATTGTAGAGGGACTCATGGGGGTTTCATCGCCCGGGATTACCCAGAGCTCGCATCTAGATGGCCTGGCCTATCCGGCCTTCGATCTCTACCCAATTCTCGATTATGGCTGCATATTAACCTCCCAGGGATGTCCTTACAGGTGCGATTATTGTGCGTCTTGGAAGATTACCCGCGGGTTTAGTCATCGCGATCCCCAAAGGGTAGTCGATGAAATCGAGCTTTGGCAGAGCACCTTCAAGGTCAACGATATTGCTTTTTATGATGATGCGTTGTTGGTGGATTCGGAAGGGCATTTCATTCCTATGGTGAAAGAACTTTTACGAAGGGGCATACGATGTCGCTTCCACACCCCCAATGGTATCCATGGCAGGGAGCTGTCCGATGAAATTGCGAGCTTGATGTATGAGGTTGGGTTCAAGACCGTTCGCCTTGGTTTGGAGACAACCAATGCGATCAGGCAAAAGAGCACTGGGGATAAAATAACGAACAGGGAAATGGAAAGGGCCGTTACGTATTTGAGGCAGGCAGGATTTTCAAGGGAGGATATAGGGGTTTATGTCCTTGCAGGCCTCCCAGGACAAAGGGTATCAGAGGTCGAAGAGAGCATCAAATTTGTCCGGGCATGCGGGGCGACCCCCAAATTGGCGGAATATTCCCCCGTTCCCCAAACACCTTTATGGGAAGCCGCCGGTAGGGTTTCAGAATTTAATTTGAGGGGAGAACCCCTCTTTCACAATAATTCGATCCTTCCCTGTCGTTGGGAGGAATTTACGTGGGAAGACCTCAACGAGTTAAAATTGCATTTGAGGAATTAATCAACAGAATTCCAGCGGGAAACCCCTGATATTCCCGTGCCATGCTACTCCCTGTCCCCCCGGCTTGCGTACCTGAATTTCCGCATAACTCCGTTGTCCTGAAAGGTAATGTGCTGGAGAATTCGAGGATAAGCAGGGAAGCGTACGATTCCTACCTCAACGGACAATCTCACCTCAGCCTCCAAAAGGGAATAGTCATTTTGGGAAGTTTCCTGAGTTTCTAAGGATCACCGTTGTCAGTGAGCGAAAGGGAATTTGATCAACAGACTGCGAAGCACTGAAGCGAGGGGACAATAGTGTCCGCTTATGAAAAGTGAGAGGACTTCCTCCCTTTAAATGAGGATCTTGTCCAAAAATTCCTTTGTCCTGGGGTTTTTGGGTTTTTGGAAGAAACTGATATCCGTTCCCCGTTCAATAATCATTCCCTCGTCCATGAAGATGATCTCGTCAGACACTTCCCGGGCAAATCCCATCTCATGGGTGACTACGATCATGGTCATCCCACCCTTGGAGAGGCCAATCATCACGTCAAGCACTTCCTTGATCATCTCTGGATCTAAGGCGGAAGTCGGTTCGTCGAACATCATGATCTTCGGTTCCATGACCAGAGACCGTGCTATGGCAACCCGTTGTTGTTGGCCGCCCGAGAGGTTGGCCGGATATTCATGGGCTTTATCCGGGATCCCAACCCTCTGGAGCAGTTCCATGGCCTTGGCTTCGGCCTCTTTTCTCGGCTTACTTCGCGCCTTCATAGGAGCCAAGGTAATGTTCTGAATCGCGGTCATATGAGGATAGAGCTCAAAGCGCTGAAAGACCATACCGATCTCTGTGCGAAGTTTATAGAGGTTGGTCGCCGGATCGCTAACGGAGACACCATCCACGAAGATTTCGCCTTTTTGGAAGGGTTCCAGGCCATTGATACATCGGAGAAGGGTGCTCTTGCCCGAGCCGCTTGGGCCACATACAACTACGGTCTGCCCCTGCTTGATCTCCTCGGTGATATCTTTGAGGACTTGAAAGTCGCCGTACCACTTGCTCATGTCTTTGATCTGGATCAATGGCTATCCTCCTTCTTGTTCCCTTACTTCAAATCGTCGGCTAATCACTGACCCGATATAGCAGGTGATGAAGAATACGATGGCTACAAAACCGAAGAGCTGGATGGATCTGACTTCCAAGGTGTCAACGATCCTTGCTCTCCGGACAAACTCGGGGAGCCCGATCACGAAGGCCAAGCAGGTGTCCTGGTAGGTGACGATGCTTTGGGTAATCATGCTGGGAAGCATCCTCCGGAGGGCAATGGGGATGAGTATGTAGCGGGTGGTCTGAACATAGGTGAGCCCCGTCGAATATCCAGCTTCAATTTGGCCTTTGCTTACAGACTGATAGCCCGCACGAAGAATCTCGCCGAAGTATGTTGCCTCGAAGATGATAAAGGAGATGACCGCTGATGGAAAAGGATCTAGCGGGCTTCCGATAATGATGGGCATCACGAAATAAAACCAGAAGATCACCAGGAGGAGGGGGATGTTCCGAATCACATTGACATAAAAGGTAACCGGGTAATAGACCCACTTATTGCGGGAGATTCGCCCCAGCCCCACTAATATGCCCAAAGGGATTCCCCCGGCCAAGGCAAAGAACGCCAATTTGACTGTCACCCAAAATCCACCCATGAGAAATGGGAGGTTGCTACTTACTGCATCGAACATCCCTACCTCCCGATCATGCCGGGTATTTTGAGCCTCGACTCCAAAATGCCCATCAACCTGACAACCACTAAACCCAAGGCCAGGTAAATCAGACAGGCACCGGTGGTCGATTCCAGTCCATGGAAGGTCTCGGAATCAATCTTGTAGCTCATGAAGGTTGTCTCCAACACACCGATGGTCATGGCAATGGATGAATTCTTAAAGATGGTCAAGAACTCCGTGGTTAATGGAGGAATGATAATCCGCAAGGCATATGGAATGATCACATGGCGATACATTTGGGGATGTGTTAAACCGGTAGATAGGGCGGCGTAGTAGTGATCCCGGGAGATGGCTGAAAAGCCAGCACGGGTATGCTCGGCCACCCGGGATGCCGTGTACATCCCGAGGGCGATAATGGCAACATAGTAGTTGAGGCCGATGATTGAATTAATGCGATATTGAAGGGCCTCTCCGAAGAGCATGGGCCCGGCATAATACCAGAAGAAGAGCTGGACCATGAAGGGGATGTTTCGGAATATTTCTACGTATGCGGTCCCAATAAGCCTCAGCCATCTCCACGGGGAGATCCGCACCGTGCCAATGAGAACACCTAAAGACAGGGCGATGGCCCAACCGATGAGCCCCAGTTTGATGGTAACCCATATCCCCTGGAGCAGATACATCCCGTATGGATTTCTCCACAGGACGCCCCAGTCGAATTCATAGGCTAAACCCATAGGCTAAACCCAGCCCAATATCCCGAGGCGATAGGGAAGAGGGGGGTTAACCCCCCTCTTCCGGATTACTTTTTCTTCCACCAATCCTTGGCCTGTGGATAGCAGATCAAAGTTAGGTAATCTCTGTAGGCCTTGGACATGGGAATCGGGACAACCCCCTTCGGTCCCATCCACTTCTCGTACAGATCGAAGAACTTCCCCGTTTTGATCGACCATACAATGGTATTGTTGACGAAGTCCCTAATATCGGAGTTGCCTTCCCTCATCATGTAACCGTAGGGTTCATA
>DAOVGJ010000142.1 GCA_030672465.1 Pseudomonadota bacterium
CGGGAAGAGGTGGCCCTCTTTCTCGGTAATTTCGCAGAAAAACGGTCGGTTGAGGTATCTTCAACCTAGGGATGTTCAAGTAATCCAACAAAGGCCGCCTGGGGCTGGCGAAAATATAACTCAAGTTTACAAGGCAAAAAGGGAGGTGGTATGGGGACGATTTACATGGTTATGGTAAAATAGAAAGAAAAGACTATCGCAGGTTTATTGCATGGTTCAACCCGTCGATCTTCTGTCACACGTAACCCTAAAGGAAAGATGCACGAACTGTCAATCGCTCAGAATATCGTCGAAATCCTCCATGATCAGATGAAGATCCACAACCTTTCGAAAATCGAAAGTGTTGGGTTGAGGGTCGGTGTCCTGAGAAGCGTTGAGATAGAGTCTTTAAGCTTTAGTTTTAACGTATTGACTGCTGGATCACCCCTGGAAGGAGCACGGCTGGAGGTAGAGGAAGTTCCCATAAAGGGCCGATGTATGGAGTGTGGCCAACAGGTTACTCTCAGCAACTGGTTGGATGATTGTCCACTCTGCGGAGGGCCTCGGGTGGAGATCATCTCGGGCAAGGAGTTGGATATCGTAGCCATAGAAGGTGAATAGCCCTATTCCCTCCCTAAAGAAAAGGAATGATCGATGAAGATTCCCGTTGTCCAAAAGGTGCTCGAGGCCAACGAGCGGATTGCCGAGGAGAACAGGCGGTTATTCGAAAAAATGAACGTTCTCGTTATCAACTTGGTGAGCGGCCCAGGAGCGGGCAAGACCACGCTCCTTAAGAGGACCATTGAGGGCTTGAAGGATCTATACCGTTTCGGTGTTATTGAAGGAGATATTCAATCAACCCTCGATGCAGAAAGGATCGCATCGACAGGGGTGCCTGTGGTGCAGATCAACACGGGAGGCGCCTGCCACCTCGATGGGAACATGATTCGGGAGGCCATTGACAAACTCGACCTGGGTGCTTTGGACGTTCTGGTGGTGGAAAACGTGGGAAATCTGGTGTGTCCGGTTGAATTTGATATAGGAGAGGACTTCAAGGTGATGCTCCTCAGCCTGCCCGAAGGGGACGATAAGGCCTTCAAATATCCCCTCATTTTTCACGAGTCCCGACTCCTGCTCATCAACAAAATGGATCTCCTCCCCTATGTGGAATACGATATCGGGAAAATGTGTCAGGAATCGCGTAAAATCAACCCCCACCTGGAGATCATCGAGATCTCCTGCAAGACAGGGGATGGTCTCCCTTCCTGGTTTAATTGGCTGAAGGACAAGGTTAATAAGAGATGATTCAACGGGCAAAGGCAACCATTAATGGCATCGTTCAGGGTGTGGGCTTTCGCCCTTTCATCTATCACCTGGCTCAGAAAGAAGGCCTCGGGGGGTATATCGCTAACACGAGCACGGGGGTAGACATCGAGGTGGAGGGTGAGCCCCGGAAGATTGAGAATTTTTTCCGGGACGTTCAAGCCCGGAAGCCTCCCCTGGCCAGGATCACCCATATGGAGATGCAGTACCTCCCCCCGCGGAGCTATCGGGACTTTGTCATTCGAATGAGCAAAGTTGAGACCTGTCGGTCGGCCCTCATTACGCCGGATGTGAGCGTCTGCGAGGACTGTCTGCAGGAGATGAACGACCCTGGGGACCGGCGATACCGCTATCCCTTCATCAACTGCACCAACTGCGGTCCACGTTACACAATCATCGAGGATATCCCCTATGATCGGGAAAAAACGTCCATGGCGTCCTTCTCCATGTGTGAGAAATGTCGGAAGGAGTATGAAGAGCCCGCCGATCGGAGGTTCCATGCCCAACCAATAGCCTGCTGGGAGTGTGGCCCGAATGTTCTCCTCTGTGAACGTTCCGGTAAACCTCTGGAGGGGGTCGAAGCGATTTCAACTACCGCACATCTTCTCAAATCGGGGAAAATCCTGGCCATCAAAGGCCTCGGGGGATTTCATTTGGCCGTGGATGCAACCGATGAAAAAGCGATCGAACGCCTCAGGGAGCGAAAACACCGGGAGGAAAAACCCCTGGCCCTCATGTCCCCCAGCATCGGGGAAATTGCTCAGTTTGCCTACGTAAGTGCCCTGGAAACTGAGCTCTTGCAGTCCCCTGAGCGCCCTATTGTCCTTCTCCGAAAGAAGAAGGGGAAAGCCATCGCTTCCCAGGTGGCCCCGCGGAACTGCTGTTTCGGGGTGATGCTTCCCTATACCCCGCTCCACTCCTTGATCCTGCAAGAGGGGTTTCTCGCATTGGTTATGACGAGTGGCAATATCAGTGAGGAACCGATAGCCATAGATAACGGGGAGGCGTTTGGGCGCCTCTCCGGTGTTGCGGATTACTTTCTGGTTCACAATCGGGATATCTACCTTCGAAATGATGACTCGGTCGTGCGGGTTGTGGGCGAAAAGGTACGAATGATCCGCCGGTCCAGGGGGTACGTCCCCGTGCCAATCGCCCTCGATAGGGCCATCAGACCGACCCTGGCGTGCGGGCCTTTTCTC
>DAOVGJ010000085.1 GCA_030672465.1 Pseudomonadota bacterium
GTTGTTGGCGCCTATCACCGCGCGCACGAATTTCTGCATGAGGTAGTTCTCTTCGTTGGTGCACTTGGCCGAGGACAATCCTCCGATAGCGTCCGGCCCGAACTGCTGTTTGATCTCACCCAGCCGCCGGGCGAGAAGGTCCATGGCCTTTTCTCATGTTGATTTCGATGAGTTGAGGAGTCACCGGAGAGATTTCAACCATGTATCCCTTAAAAGATCATTTTCACATGGCACCTTGACAGGGATACGTTAACATGGTAGTGAATGTCAATTTTATCATGGGAGAACAGACAACCGGAGGCCGATCGATGACGTTTCAGGAGTTAGTTTTGGCCCTCGAGGCATTTTGGGCTCGTCAGGGTTGCCTCATACAACAACCGTATAATACCGAGGTGGGAGCGGGAACAATGAATCCCGCAACCTTCCTCCGGGTATTGGGGCCTGAACCGTGGAAGGTTGGCTATATAGAACCCTCCCGTCGCCCAACCGATGGTCGGTATGGGGAAAATCCCAATCGCCTCGAACAGCACACTCAATATCAAGTCATTTTGAAGCCCTCCCCACTAGATATTCAGGAAATTTACCTCGATAGCCTGAGGAGCTTCGGCATTGATCCCTTAGCCCACGATATTCGTTTTGTGGAGGATGATTGGGAATCTCCTACCCTGGGGGCATGGGGCCTTGGCTGGGAGGTCTGGCTTGACGGAATGGAAATCACCCAATTTACCTACTTCCAGGAAGCGGGCGGATTTAAGCTCGATCCCATTCCCGTTGAACTGACCTATGGAATGGAGCGTATCGCCATGTATCTTCAGGGAGTAGATGATGTCTACGATTTGGAATGGACCAAAGGCATCACATATGGGGAAGTTTATCGCAGAAGGGAATGGGAGTATTCCGCCTATAATTTCGAGAAGGCGGATATTCAGATGCTCCTCCGACTCTTCGATATGTATGAAGGGGAATGTAAACGGCTCATCGACGAGGGTCTTGTCTTTCCCGCCTACGATTACTGTTTAAAATGTTCCCATACCTTCAACATCCTCGATGCGAGGGGTGCTATCAGCGTTACGGAAAGAACCGGATTCATCCATAGGGTCAGAGACCTCGCCAGGACGTGTGCATCGAAATACCTGAACCAGAGGGAAGAGATGGGATTTCCCCTATTGAAATCCCAAAAGAAATGACCATCGTACTCCTCGACAGGTTAAGGGACAAGGGGTCAATTCTCAGGAGGGTGAATGGGAAAGGAATTGCTTCTGGAAATCGGGGCTGAGGAGATTCCGGCGGGTTTCATTTTAAAAGCCCTGGAAGAGATGGCCCTCTTGATTCAGAGTGAACTGCATGCCAACAGGATCGCCCACGGAGAGGTGAGGACACTGGGGACCCCCCGAAGGCTGGTCCTTCTTGTCGATGATGTCGCCGAAAAACAGGAGGACGTGGAGAGGGAAAAACTGGGTCCTCCCTTGCAGATGGCCTTTGACGAAAAGGGGAAGCCAACCAAAGCGGCCATTGGGTTCGCCAAAGGGCAAGGCCTGGGGGTGGAGGATCTAAAGATCGTTAAAAGGGGGAAGGGGGAATACCTCTGTGCCGTAAAAAAGGAAGAGGGAAAGCTATCATTCACCCTTCTTACCGAAATATTGCCAAGGGTAATCGGCTCCATCTCCTTTCCCAAATCGATGCGCTGGGGCACCGTTAAGATCCGGTTCGCCCGGCCCATTCACTGGATTTTGGCCTTGTTCGACGGACAGGTCATTCCCTTCAGATTCGGGGGCATCGAAAGTGGAAATCGGTCTTATGGTCACCGCTTTATGAGCCCCCATGCCCTCGAGGTACGGGACTTCCAAACTTATGAGAGGCAAATCAAAGGTGCCTTTGTTATTGTGGATCCTCAAGAGAGGAGAAAGATGATCGAGGAAGGGATCGCCAAAGCCGCAAAGGAGGTCTCGGGAAGGGTATTGAGTAATCAGGATCTTCTGGAGGAGGTCACTCATCTGGTGGAGTATCCCACCGCCATTGTGGGGACATTTGAAAGGGAATTCTTAAACCTTCCCAGAGAGGTTGTGATAGAGGCCATGGAGGAACATCAGAGGTATTTCCCATTAGTAGATGAGAAGGGAAAACTCATGCCCTATTTCGTGTGCGTATGCAATACCCGAACACCGGATATGGAGACCGTCAAAAAGGGAAATGAGAGGGTCCTCAAGGCCAGGCTTTCCGACGCCAAATTCTTCTTTGAGGAAGATACAAAGGAGCCCTTTGACCGGAAGGTGGAGGCATTGAAGGGGGTGATATTTCAAGCTCAATTGGGCACCTCTTACGAGAAAGTCCTTCGATTTAAGAAGTTGGCCCTTTACCTTACCCGGAAATTTCAACCTGATCTAGAGGAGAAGGTTGAAAGGGCCGCCATGCTTTGCAAAGCCGACCTGGTTACGGGTATGGTGGGTGAGTTTCCCACCCTTCAGGGCGTGGTGGGGAGGGAGTACGGCCTGATTTCGGGGGAAGACGAGGAAGTGGCCATTGCTATCTTTGAGCACTATCTTCCCGCTTTTGCTGGTGACCGCTTACCGTCCGGCCCCATTGGGGATTTTATTAGCATCGGGGACAAAGTGGATACCATTGTGGGGTGTTTTGGCATTGGATTGATGCCAACGGGCGCAGGAGATCCCTTTGCGCTGAGAAGAGGGGCATTGGGGATTATCCGCATCCTTATGGGTAAGGGGTACTTCCTACCCCTTGGGGAGATCATCGATAAGAGCCTCGAATTGCTACAGGGAAAGCTGACCATACCCTCCGACCAGACCAAGGAGGCCGTCTCCGATTTTCTCAGATCCCGGTTTCAAAACCTCCTCATTTCCGAGGGTTACCCATTCGATGTCGTGGAAGCGGTTATGAGCGCCCATTTCGACGATCTTGTGGAATGTCGGTGCCGAATCGAAGCCATGACACATTTAAAAGCAAGGGAGGAATTTTTGGCCCTGGCCACCTCCTTTAAACGGGTAACCCATATCGCCAGGGGTTTTTCGGGAGGGGAAGTCAATGCCTCACTCCTTCAACACCCATCGGAAAAGGCCCTTTTTGAACGGTATCTCCGGGTGAAAAGGGAGATGGAGAAAAACATGGAGGAGAAGGCTTATGAACGTGCCTTCATGGAATTGATGAAATTGAAGGGCCCCATCGACGATTTGTTTGAATCCGTTTTGATTATGGACGAGACAAAGGAGAAGAGGGAAAATCGACTGGCCTTATTAGGAAATATCACCGCCCTCTTTTTTCGGATCGCCGATTTTTCTAAACTGGTGACGGAATAGGAACAGCGTACGTAGAAATATCGAAGGGGTCGAATTGCCCCAACGATTTTTTGGCCTCTTCCTTAATGCGGGCCTGAGCGGCTGCCAATCGGGCTATGGGCACACGATAACCGGAACAGCTGACGTAATCGAGGCCGATATTGTGGCAGAATTCGATGCTCCTGGGTTGCCCCCCGTGTTCGCCACAGATACCGATCTTCAGATCGGGTCTCGTCCGTCTTCCCCACTCCATGGTGATCATCATGAGCCTTCCAACGCCCTTGACATCCAATATTTCAAAGGGATTATCCTGAAGGATGTTCCGCTCATTGTAGAGAGGGAGAAATTTACTTTCCGCATCCTCCCGAGAGAATGAGAACGTGGCCTGGGTGAGATCGTTCGTCCCGAAGGAGAAAAACTCGGCGATCTCCGCCAACTTGCCAGCCCTCATGCACGCCCTCACTACCTCAATCATCGTTCCGAACGTGAAGTTTATCTCAATGTTACGGGTCTCCTCCACTTCCCTCTTGATTTCTGCGAGACGGGAATAGACCCACTTGAGCTCTTGGGCCGTGCAGACCTGAGGAACCATGATCTCCGGATAGACCTCAACCCCCTCCTCCATTAATTCCGTTGTGGCCTCCAGGATCGCCCTCATCTGCATCTCGTAGATTTCCGGATAGGTAATTCCCAAGCGTATACCCCGGTGTCCAAGCATGGGGTTGATCTCGGAAAGATCCTTGACCCTCTTCAAAATCATTTCTCTCTTTGCGATCAATTCCTCATAGAGACCTTTGCTCTTGACCGCGGATAGTTCTTCCAAGATGTGTTCAATGGGAGATACGTATTTCCGTAAAGAGGAGCCATGCGATATAATCGAATCGGGGATATCTTCCATAGCCTTAAGGACGCGATGAAACTCCCTTAACCTCTCGATCTCCAATGTCAATTCCTCGATGGAAGGAAGAAATTCATGCAATGGCGGATCCAAAAGCCTGATGGTCACGGGCAACCCCTCCATGGCCTTTAAGATCTCCTTGAAGTCCATCTTTTGCATGGGAAAGAGTTTATCGATGGCCTTCATCCTGTCCTCGGGGCTGTCAGCCAGGATCATCTCGATGACGATGGGGAGCCGATCTGGGGCATTGAACATTCTCTCCGTTCGACAGAGCCCAATCCCCTCGGCCCCAAATTTTCGGGCCCTCAGGGCGTCTTCGGGGGTATCGGCATTGGCCCTGACCCCGAGGATTCTAACATCATCGGTCCACTCCAGAAGCGTCTCCATGTTTTCATCGAATTCGGCGTCGATAGTGGGGACACACCCTAGGTACACGTTCCCCGTCGAACCATCTATCGTAATAAATTCCCTCTCCGCGATCTTCTCCGAGCCGAAGGTAGCCAATTTTTTCTTCACATCGATGAAGAGATCCTCACATCCCACAATACAGGCTTTTCCCATGGCCCTCGCCACCACGGCTGCGTGGGACGTCTTGCCACCTCGGCTGGTGAGGATTCCTTTTGCCCTGATGAATCCGTGGACGTCTTCGGGCTTGGTTTCCTCCCTCACCAGGATGACATCCTCCCCGAGCCTTCCCCTCCTCTCGGCCTCATCGGCATCGAATATGGCTCGGCCGGTTGCCGCACCCGGTGAGGCCGGAATACCATGGGTTTTGGGCTGGATGCCAGCCTTGGAATCAATTCGTCGATGCAGAAGCTGCTCGAGTTCCTCAGGATCTATCCGGAGCAATCCCTGGTTCTTGCCGATAAGCCCCTCTTCCACCATCTCCCTCGAGGTTTTAATCTTGGCAGGTGCAGTCATCTTTCCATTGCGGGTCTGAAGGATATAGAGCTTGCCCTTCTCGATGGTGAACTCAAAGTCCTGAACCTCCCTGTAATGGGTTTCCAGGAGATGCCGAACCCCTTCCAGCTCATCATAAAGGGAAGGCATCTCATCCCTGAGCCCTTGGATCGGTATAGGGGTCCTAATCCCCGCAACTACATCCTCCCCTTGGGCATTGATGAGGTATTCGCCGTAAAAGGCGTTTTCCCCGGTACTTGGATCACGGGTGAACGCAACTCCCGTAGCCGAATCCATGCCCATATTCCCAAATACCATGCTGCAAACGTTAACCGCCGTTCCATTGGCAATATCCGGTGTGATTTTGAACCTTTTCCTGTAATCGATGGCCCTTCTGCCCATCCACGACCTGAAGATGGCTTCAATGGCCAGTTGCAGTTGCCTTTTTGGGTCTTCCGGGAAACCATCTTGGATCTCTTCCCGAATGATCTTCTTATACTCTCGACAGATCTCAGCAAGGGCTCCTGCATCCAAGTCCGCATCAAATTCGGCTCCGTATTTCCCTTTCGTCTCCTTCAGGATCACATCGAAATACTGCTCATCTACCCCTAAGGCCACCTTTCCGAAGAGCTGGAGGAATCGCCTGTAGGCGTCATATGCAAAACGTTCGTCGCCAGTTCTTTTTGTCAACCCCTTAAGCGCATCCTCGTTCAATCCCAGGTTCAATACGGTATCCATCATCCCTGGCATGGACACAGCTGCCCCCGACCTCACGGAGACCAAGAGGGGGTTCATGGGGTTTCCAAACCCCTTCCCAGTCTTGCTCTCCAGATCCTTCAGGTTCACTTCAACCTCCTCCATGAGATCCTCGGGAAGCCTTTTCCCTCGTTCGTAGTAGCTCAGGCATGCCTCGATAGATATGATGAACCCAGGTGGAACTGGTAGCCTCATTTGGATCATCTCGGCCAACCCGGCCCCCTTACCTCCAAGAAGTTTTCTATCCTTCGTATCGGCTTTATCAAAGGGAAAGACATACTTTCGACGTATCATCATTATTCCCCCTAAAGGATGAATCCGCTCAAGCAATCAATTTTAACACCCTTTTTTGAAAAATCAACCATCAAACCGCTGGAGCCTCCCGATTTTCGGAAAAACGCCGCTTTGGAAATCCTTGACAAGGCCGGGGAAAACCGATAGATTGCTCTTAAGCCAATGAGTGACGACGAAAACTGAGGGAGATCATATGGGAAAAGGACCCTTTATCCTCTGGTTCGACGAGATAGGGATTGAAGACCTGCCGTTGGTTGGGGGGAAGAATGCCTCCCTGGGAGAGATGCGGAAAGAGCTGGCCCCTAAAGGTGTGAGCGTTCCCAATGGATTCGCCATCACTGTCAATGCCTACCGGTACTTCTTAGAACAAGGGACCGTAGAAGGTTACCATTATCTTATCAAAGGCGGAAATGTACCAAAGACCATTAAGGAGATACTTTCCGATTTGGATGCCAACGACTTGGAGAACCTATCGGAAAGGGGGAGCAGGGTCAGGAGGCTCATTCAGAGCATAGAGTTTCCCCCGGATCTCAAGGATGAAATTATCGAGGCCTATGAGAGGCTGTGTGAGCAATACGGAGAGGATACCGATGTAGCCGTTAGATCGAGCGCCACCGCGGAGGACCTTCCCGATGCCAGTTTTGCGGGACAACAGGAGACATTCCTCAATGTACGGGGAGAACATATCGTCTTGGCCTCCTGCAGGCGGTGTTTCGCCTCCCTGTTTACCAATCGAGCTCTATCCTACCGCGAGCACAGGGGATTTGATCATTTCTCCGTTGGGTTATCCATCGGAGTCCAAAAGATGGTTAGATCGGATAAAGCCTGCTCTGGGGTGATTTTTACCCTGGATACGGAATCGGGATTTAGGGGTGTGGTCTATATCACAGGGGCTTACGGCCTGGGCGAAAATGTCGTTCAGGGTTTGGTAAGACCGGATGAATTCTACGTGTTTAAACCCACCCTCAAAACGGGCCACAAAGCCCTCATTCAGAAGACCTTAGGGCATAAGGAAGAAAAATTAGTTTACTGGTTAGACGGTGAGAGTTCGACCAAGAACATTCCGACTTCGGCAGACGAAAGGACCTCCTTCATATTGGGGGATGATGAGATCGTGACATTAGCCAAATGGGCTGTGATCGTGGAGGAACACTACTCGCAGAAGGCGGGAAAATATCGGCCCATGGACTTGGAATGGGCCAAAGACGGTATTACGGGAGAACTCTTCATCTTGCAGGCCAGGCCTGAAACCGTCAAGTCCCAACAGGTCCAAAGCATCCTGGAAACGTATAAATTGAAGGAGACGGGGAAGGTCTTAGTCGCGGGAAAGGGCGTGGGTGAAAAAATCGGGGCGGGCACGGTCACTGTAATTCCTAACGTGCAGGACATCCATAAATTCAGGGAGAAGGAGATACTGGTGACCCAGATGACGGACCCCGATTGGGAACCCATCATGAAGATCGCCTCGGCCATCGTCACCGACCGGGGTGGAAGGACCTGTCATGCTGCCATCATCAGCAGGGAATTGGGTGTTCCCTGTATTGTGGGTACCGGCAAGGGAAGTCAGATATTGAGAACCGGCGATCCCGTTACCGTTTGCTGTTCAGAAGGCGAGACGGGGTATGTTTACGAAGGCCTTTTGGACTTCTCGATTGAAAAGGTGGATTTAGAACAGTTCCCGAGGACCAAGACCAAAATCATGATGAACGTCGGAAACCCCGATCAGGCCTTTACCCTTTCCTTCATCCCCAATGATGGGATCGGATTGGCCCGTATGGAGTTCATCTTCAGCAATTATATTCGTATTCACCCCTTGGCCCTCATCCATTTCGATCAGTTAAGGAGGAGATCCGAAAGGGAGCAAATCGAGGAACTCACCATCGGCTATGCCGATAAGAAGGAGTTCTTTGTGGACAAGCTGGCCCAAGGGACGTCCAAGATCGCGGCAGCCTTTTATCCAAAGGATGTCATCGTCAGGATGAGCGATTTCAAGAGCAATGAGTATGCCAACCTCATCGGAGGTGAGGATTTTGAGCCCGTCGAGGATAACCCCATGATTGGCTTCAGGGGGGCTTCCCGGTATTACGACGAACAGTATCGGGAGGGATTTGCCCTGGAGTGTCTGGCCATGAAAAGGGTGAGGGACGAGATGGGATTGACCAATGTGAAGCTAATGGTGCCATTCGTTCGAACCCTGGGAGAGGCAGAAAAGGTGCTCAGGGAGATGGAGAAACACGGCCTGGTTAGGGGAAGCAATGGCCTGGAGATTTACATGATGTGCGAGGTCCCCAGCAACATCATCTTGGCCGACGAGTTCGCTCAGATGTTCGATGGGTTCTCCATCGGTTCCAATGACCTAACCCAGTTGACCCTAGGATTGGACCGGGACTCCGAAACTATATCCCATATCTTCGACGAAAGAGATTTAGCGGTGAGGAAGTTTATCCAAGACCTCATCGAACGGATCAAGAGACATGGCAAAAAGATCGGAATTTGTGGACAGGCACCGAGCGATTACCCCGAATTCGCCCAGTTCTTGGTTAAATGTGGAATTGACAGCATTTCACTGAACCCGGATACGGTTATCAAGACGGCTCAACATGTCCTGCGTGCGGAGAAGCACATGGAGGAGCCCCAATAGTTATCATCCCCGTAAGTTCAATTATCCCTTTCCCAAAAAAGCGAAGAGAGGTCCCATGAAGGTTCTGCTCCATACGTGCTGTGCAAATTGTGCCATTGTTCCCCTGAAGAGGTTG
>DAOVGJ010000019.1 GCA_030672465.1 Pseudomonadota bacterium
AAGAATTCATCCAGACGGGGATTTCGGCGATCGATGGCCTCAACACCTTGGTTCGAGGTCAGAAACTGCCCATCTTTTCGGGTTCCGGTCTACCCCACAATCAATTGGCGGCCCAGATCGCTCGCCAGGCCAGAGTTCTCGGGACGGGGGAAAAATTTGCCGTAGTATTCGGTGCCATGGGCATTACCTACGAGGAGGCCGACTTTTTCGCCAGTGACTTCAGAGAAACGGGGGCCATCGATCAATCAGTCCTCTTTCTCAACCTTGCCAATGACCCGGCCTTGGAAAGAATCGCCACCCCAAGGATGGCCTTAACCACGGCTGAATTTCTGGCCTTCGAGAAAGACATGCACGTACTGGTCATCCTTACGGATATGACCAATTATTGCGAAGCCCTCCGAGAAGTCTCAGCGGCCCGAAAAGAGATTCCCGGGCGAAGGGGATATCCCGGCTATCTGTATACCGATCTTTCCACCATCTACGAAAGAGCCGGGAGGATCAAGGGGAAGAAGGGATCCATCACCCAAATACCCATCCTCTCAATGCCAGAGGACGATAAAACCCACCCCATTCCCGACCTGACGGGTTACATCACCGAGGGGCAAATCATCCTGAGCAGGCCCTTGCATCGCAAGAATGTCTCCCCTCCCATAGATGTTCTCCCCTCCCTTTCCCGGCTCAAGGACAAGGGGATCGGACGGGGGAAGACCCGGGAGGATCATTCGGATGTCTTCAATCAGCTCTTCGCGGCTTATGCGAGGGGGAAAGAAGCTCAGGAGTTATCGGTTATATTGGGGGAAGCGGCCCTCAGCGAAATTGACAAGATGTATTACGATTTCGCCGATACGTTCGAGAGGCAGTACGTAACCCAGGGTGAATATGAGAACCGATCCATTGAGGAGACGCTGGACCTCGGTTGGAGACTCCTCTCGGTATTCCCCACCTCAGAGCTGAAGAGGATCAGAGGGGAATGGATCGATAAATATCTGACCCGTTTCAAGGAGGAAGAACCCAAGAAGCTGGCCAAAGTGGCTTGATAGAACTGAAAATGAGAATATCATAAGGATGGGGGTAACGTGCGACTTGAGGTTAATCCAACCCGGATGGAGCTTCTGAGGTTAAAGAAGCGTCTGGTCATGGCCAGACGCGGTCACAAGCTCCTGAAGGATAAACAGGACGAGTTGATGAGGCAATTTATGGACCTGATCAAGGACATCAGGGAAATCCGCACGGCAGTAGAAAAGGCCTTGGAACAAGCCTTTCGACGGTTCCTCCTCGTCTCATCCGCCATGTCCAAGGCATATCTGGAGGAGGCCGTGGGTTTTCCCAGCAAGACCATCGCCCTGAATGTTTCGAGGCGGACCGTGATGAATATCGCAGTTCCCGAGATGCAGCCCACGGTGGAGGGGGAAATTAGGTGCTACGGTTTTGCCACAACATCGAGCGAGTTGGACAGCTCGCTTCACGCCCTCGATCAGGTGGTAGGGGAGATGATCGTCCTGGCTCAGAAGGAGAAATGGATGCAGCTTTTGGGTGAGGAGATCGTGCGGACCCGGCGAAGGGTGAACGCATTGGAGTACATATTGATTCCCAACCTGGAGGAAACCATCAAATACATCACCATGAAGCTGAGCGAACTGGAACGATCCAACCTCTCCAGGTTGATGAGGGTAAAGGAGATCGTGAGGGCCCATTAACAGGGGTAGACTCACGGAATGGAAAAACCGTAGCCTTTCCCATCCTTGTACGAGATAGATCTTTACCTGGCTGATTCTCTGCGCGCAGGAACAACGGTTTTATTCAGAAATTCTAGAAGCTCCAGGGGTAAAACCCTTGACAAATCCCTTACCGGTATGTTACCCAATTCACAATTTCTCAATGCCCTGGTCGAATGAAGAAAAGAAAAGGCTATTCCAGGACTTAAGGCTTTATGGAAGCCTTGGGATTGAAATGGCCGCAGCAGTTCTCATTGGAACACTGGTGGGGGTATTGGTTGATAAATGGTTGGGCACCCACCCGTGGATCTTCATCATTGGATTCATCTTCGGAGCAGCGGCAGGTTTTCGAAATCTCTACAGGGTCATATCAATGGAGGATGGCGATAAGGGAAAGGGCAGATGACTCCGTGGATCCTCGGGGCAATAACCGGCACTCTGCTTGCTTTCGCAAATTTCTGCGCCTCGATCGCTATCTCATCAAAGGCCATCAGGTCATCCAAAATTATCTCCATCGCCTTCGTCTTGGGGACCTTCTTTGTGCGGCTCATTTTGCTTTCCCTGGCATTTTATTGGGTGGCTCGAGCTAAAATGATCGATTTAACAACAGCCCTTTTAACCTTTGCCGCGTGTTTTACGGCCCTGCTCTTGTGGGAGGTTTTGATTTACTATCGGAAAGCCCAAGTTTCGGATAAATTGACCCCACCGGGGGTTCGGGCGGGATGAGAAAGAGGGGAGCTCAATGGACCTGTTGCATCACTTCGAACTTCACCCCATAAGGGAAATCCATTTCCTGGGTATCGACCTCTCCATCACCAAGGCAGTTGTCATGATCTGGATTGCCTGCTTTCTGACATTTCTCTTTCTCATTTTGGGGGGACGAAGGACAAGGCTCGTTCCATCGGGTCTCCAAAACTTTGTAGAGGCCATAATTGACTTTCTCCGTACCAACCTCATCCTTGATACCATAGGGGAAGAAGGGCTGGCATGGTTTCCCTTCATCGCCACCCTTTTCTTCTTCATCCTCTTCTGCAACCTCCTGGGTCTGATTCCAGGGGCTTTTACGGCCACATCCAATATCAATGTGACGGCCACCTTAGCCGTAATCGTCTTCCTCTCTACTCAAGGGGCCGGGGTGGCCAAACATGGCCTTCTGGGTTATCTCAAAAAATTTGTCCCCAAGGACATCCCCATTTTTGTCATTCCCATTATGGTTCCCATTGAGATCATTAGCCAATTTGCAAAGCCATTTTCACTGGCCGTCCGTCTCTTCGCCAATATGTTTGCCGGTCATACGGTAATCTTGGTCTTTCTCTTCATGATCATCATGTTCAAGAGTTGGGTCATCGCCGCTGTTCCCCTCATCGGAGTAGTGGTTATGAGCGCCTTCGAGATTTTCATAGGCTTTATTCAGGCCTATATCTTCTCGATCTTGGCGGCAATGTACATCGCGGAAGCGGTACAAGAAGCCCATTAACTTCATAAAAGGAGGAATGTTCGAATGGAAGCGACAGCTTTAGCCTACTTAGCTGCAGGCTTGGGCATTGGGATGGCAGCATTCGGAACCGGCATCGGCATGGGGTTTATGGTTGGAAAAACGGTGGAGGGGATGGCACGGCAACCCGAGGCTTCGGGAATCCTCAGGACGACCATGATTATCGGTATCGCCTTCATCGAAGCCTTGGCTCTCTATGCCTTGGTCATTAGCTTCCTGCTCACCTTCAAATAGGGAAAGGACTAACACCGCAAAAGATCAAAATCAACTCAAGGGAGGTTACCCCATGTTTCAAGCCGAACCGGGCCTCATGATATGGACCGCCATCTCCTTTATTATTCTCCTCATCCTTCTCTGGAAAGTCGCATACAAACCGATTACCAAGGCACTGAAGAATCGGGAGGATACCATCCGCGATTCCCTCGGGGAGGCCAAGAATACCCGAGAGTCGGCGGAAGCCCTTCTGGAGGATTACAAGAAACAGTTAGCCCAGGCAAGGGAAGAAGCTCACACGATTCTCTCGGAGGGCAAGATGATGGGGGAGAATATCAAGAAGGAGATCATTCAGAAGGCCCACGAGGAATCCAATCAGATCGTAAAAAGGGCCCAGGAGGAGATCGAGTTTCAGAAGGAGAAAGCACTCTTGGAACTCAAGGAGAGGATTGCGGACCTCACCATCATGGCCGCCTCCAAGGTCATCGAAAAGAGCCTCGACAAGAAGGACCATGAGCAGCTCTTGGATGAGTATATTTCCAAGGTCGGTGAGAACTATGAGAGATGATTCCGTTGTGAAGGGTTATGCGAGTGCCCTCTTTCACGTCGCAAAATCGGAAGACCTCGTCGAGGTCGTCGAGGATGAGCTATACAAGCTAAAGGAGATCCTCCAGAAAAACTCGGAGCTGAGGGAATTTCTGAGCAACCTCCGGATAGCCCCGGAGGGAAAGAAGAAGGCCTTGATGGAGATTTTCGGGAAGCGGGTGTCCTCCCTTACCCTGAATCATCTCAATTTGGTCATCGACCAGGGGAGGCAGAGGAAGCTCGTGCCCATCATCGATGAGTATTTTGCATTAGCCGCGGCGGCCCGGGAGAAGGTGACGGCGGAAGTCATTACGTCTGTTCCCCTTTCGGAAAAGATGGCGGAAAAATTACGTCGAGAGCTGACCAAGGTGACCAAAAAACAGGTCTTCCTCAAGCCCCGAGTCGACCCCTCCATTTTGGGCGGGGCAATAGTCCGGGTGGAGAACAAAATCATCGATGGCAGCCTGCGCCACCAGCTGGGGCAGATGCGCCGAACTATGGTTAAAATCATCTAAGCCAGGGGGAGAAAAAGTGGAAATTAAATTCGAACCCGAGGAAATCTCATCCATATTGAAAAAGCAGATCGAGACATACGAGATCACCGTGGACATGGAGGAGGTGGGGGAAGTCATCGAGGCGGGGGATGGGATCGCCCGGATCAAGGGACTTCCCAATGTCATGTCGGCGGAGATGCTGGAGTTTCCCAACAACATCTTCGGCATGGCCCTCAATTTGGAGGAGGATAATATCGGGGCCATGATCCTGGGCGACTTCGCTGAAATCGAACAGGGCGACCTTGTCAAACGGACGGGCCGAGTCCTCTCGGTACCCGTGGGAGATCCCCTCATCGGAAGGGTGGTTAACGCCGTTGGTCAGCCCATCGATGGGAAAGGCCCCATCTCCGTGGAAAAATATCGGCTGATCGAGGGAAGGGCCCCAAACGTTATCCAGAGACAACCGGTAAAGGAACCCCTCCAGACCGGACTCAAATGCATCGATTCCATGATCCCCATTGGCAGGGGTCAAAGGGAGCTCATCATTGGGGACCGACAGACGGGGAAGACCGCCATCGTCGTGGATATGATCCTCAATCAGAGGGATACCAATGTATTCTGCATCTATGTTGCCATCGGCCAAAAGCAATCAACCGTCGCCGCGATGGTCGATACCCTCGAGAAATACGGGGCCATGGAGTATACCACGGTGGTAGCCGCAACGGCCAGCGACCCGGCCCCCATGCAGTATGTCGCCCCGTATGCGGGGTGTGCCATTGGGGAAGAGATCCGCGATTCCGGCCGTCATGCGGTGGTCATATACGACGATCTCTGGAAGCACGCAGTGGCATACCGTCAGGTCTCGCTTCTGCTGCGGCGCCCGCCGGGAAGGGAGGCCTTTCCGGGGGATATCTTCAACCTCCACTCCCGATTACTCGAAAGGGCAGCAAAACTTAACGACGAGCTGGGAGGAGGATCTCTCACGGCCCTCCCCATCGTGGAGACCCAGGCGGGCGACTACTCCGCCTACATCCCCACCAACGTCATCTCCATCACGGACGGGCAGATCTATCTGGAGACCGACCTCTTCTACTCGGGGGTGAGGCCTGCCGTCCATGTGGGGCTATCCGTTTCCCGTGTCGGCGGCAATGCCCAGATCAAGGCCATGAAATCGGTGGCCGGGATGCTGCGGTTGGAACTCGCCCAGTATCGAGAGCTCGTGGCCTTCGCTAAATTCGGGTCGGAGCTGGATAAGACTACCCAGGCCCAGCTGACCCGCGGCGAGAGGCTGGTAGAGATCCTCAAACAGCCCCAATATGAACCGATGCCCGTAGAGGATCAGGTCATGATTATCTACGTGGGGGAGAAGGGCTACTTGGATGACCTCTCAATCCATCGAGTTAAGGAGTTCGAGTCTGGGTTCTACCAGTTCATGAGGGAGAAGTATTCCCAAGTTCCCCGGGATATTCGCGAGAAGAAGGAATTGACCGAAGAGCTGGAAAAGATGCTCGATCGAGCCGCTGAGGAATTTAAGAAGAACTTCTTGGTATAGGGGACGAACCATGTTGGGGATGAGGGAGATACGCCGGAGAATCCGCAGCGTCAATAGCATCCAGCAAATCACCCGGGCCATGCAAATGGTCGCGGTATCCCGTTTGAAGAGGGCCGAGCAGAAACTTCTCTCGGCGCGGCCTTATGCGGAAAAGATCCAGGAGTTGATGCAATCCTTGGCTCCCTCCCTTCCTCGGATCGAACATCCGCTTCTCGTAAAACGGGAGCCTCTCCGGATTGCCGTTGTCCTCATCACCTCGGAAAAGGGGTTGTGCGGAGCCTTCAACGCCAACATCATCCAATACGCCAACCGGTTCATCGAGGCGAGTTCGGGCAAGGAGATAAAGCTCTTTTTAATCGGAAAAAAGGGACACGATTTCTTCAGCAGAAGGCGCTATTCCATCGAGTATTACCTCCCCCAGATCTCCCGGGATATCTCCCCTCAAGAGGTGAAGGAGATCAGCAATAGCTTCGTGCAGGGCTTCGAAAAGGGCCTTTACGATGAGGCCTACCTCTTTTATACCCAATTTAGAACCGCCATGAATACCATTCCCACCCAGACGAGACTGCTTCCCATCGAAAGCCCGGAGACAGAGCCCTCGCAAGGGGCTGCGGAACCGATCTTCGAACCCTCTGCTGACGAGATCATAAACGAACTGTTGCCCAGGTATATCGAGGCTCAGGTGTACAAGGGGTTGGTTGAGTCCTCTGCCAGCGAACAGGGATCCCGGATGGTCTCCATGAAGAATGCCACCGACAATGCCGAGGAAATGATCAAGACCCTCACCCTATCCTACAACAAGGCCAGGCAGTCCTCCATCACCAAGGAAATCATTGAGGTTACCACAGCCTCTGAGGCGTTGAAATACGCAAGGGAAAGTGGAC
>DAOVGJ010000145.1 GCA_030672465.1 Pseudomonadota bacterium
GAGATCCCCACTACGACGAGGATAAGGATAATAACGGAAGTAGATCGTTTCATGAACTTCCTTCGAAATCCTTATAAGAGAGAACAATATCCCATTCTATAGCAGCTTTTTTAAGGGCAGTCAATCATGCCTCGGTTTGAGTAGGCCCAGAATGCTTTCCCATGGCATGAAGGTACATTCTCAAAACCGAGCGATAGGGAAAAAGGCCCTGAAAAAATTGCATAGCAAACGGTTACCATCCAATCTTCCGATCAACCCATGGATTTGTAACTATTTGAAATTAAATCGAAATTTTAAAAAAAACCGGAAACCAGATTATTGGCATGAAACTTGCTTTTAAAAATTCCGTGAGAATATATACATGGGAGGGGTGGGGATGAAAAACATATCGATGAAAGTCAGGTTACTGAAGTGTAAAAACGGCCACAAAACAGTAGCCCTCACGAGGTATAATCCAAAGCTCTGTGAGGCCGACATCGAATTTTTTGTCCACAGCGATGGACGCATGACCCGCCACAAAAAATGTGGGAACAAGCTTCTCGTAAATAGAATCGTGGAAGGGAATGGTTGGCTCGATCACTGGGATTTTTGATTCCTACCGTTCTAGGAAGGCATCTTTTTAAAACCGATAAGATCTCTCTTCCGCGCAATACTTGCGCAAATCGATCCTGATTCGTTCCTCGGGAAGTCCCGCCCCGCGTTGGACCCAGGGCTTATCCCTTCTTTGGCATTTGAGCCTCTCCCAAAACCGCCCTTCGGGCTCGAACCCTGGGGTTCTGGTTCTGCAGTGCTGCAGTCATGCGGTTGCGCGGTGCACATTTTAATTCAACTACGGGGTAAATTCGCGATCAGGGCGACTTTTTCGAGTTTCTTGGAGATCTCTCTTGAAAAGGGAGAGCCGGAATGGTATAAGCATATAGTCTTATCCGATCTTCAGCCGTTGGAGGCGATCGCACATGGTATATTTCCTATCCCACAGAGCCCATAGGGATTATCCTTGGTTAAACCTAAAAAAAGGACAGCAAATTTATAAGGTCCTCGCCGATAGCCTCAGCGACCTGCTGGAGTGGGGAAAGAGATTCGGCCTCACCAGGCCCCACATTAGCCGATCGGGAATCCCTCATTTTGACCTCTGGGGTAGCAGATTAGTCCTTATCAAGATGCAGGGGATCAAAGGCGATCACAAAAAAATCTACCGTAGGAGGTTCTTGAGGAAAGCGAATTAATGAACCTTCCAACTCCCCTCCAATACCTCGATATTAACCCCCTATCACGCAGTGCGAAGGTCCCCGAGGGAAGGAGGACCTTTTGTTCTGGCGTATTCCAATAGGGTTAAATAGGCCCCGCTTGCCAAAACGATTCCGCCGCCCCACACCGAGGTCCAGCTGATCATCTCATGAAAGAATAGGACTCCCCAGACGCCGGCATAAAATGTCTCCGTCATGGCAATAATCCCGGCGGTCGCCACCCTACAGTACTTGAGACCATAGGTTATTGAGATCTGACCAAGGAGTCCGGCCAAGCCGAAGACAATCAGGTAGGGTATGTCCCTCACGTGGGGCACTTGCAATTGGGTGACCACCTCAGGAAGGCACGTTATAACCAGGAACAGACAAAAATAGAAGTAAATTACAAAGGGATTCTCCTCCCTTCGGAGCACCCGGATAATCACTATCGTGATACCGGATAGAAATCCGGCCATTAGGGCAAAAATCAACATCAGGGTGATGGGTTGATATCCCGGATTGAGGATGATATACACGCCAATAAAGGCTATGAAAACGGCAGCCACTTCCCTCGTATTGAGCCTTTCCCCCAATAAAATCCAGGAGAAGATCGCCCCGAATATGGGGAAGGTATAGAGCAGTATTGTCGAGGTAGCAAGGGGAACTCCCCCGATGATGGCCTTAAAGAAACAGATGCTGGCAATCCCGCCGAAAATCCCCCTCGCCGCCAGGAGTTTCAACTGTTTTCCCTTCAAGGGAAAGAGGTGAAATCGTGAAAGGCCAAGGAGCACCAAAATTCCGAGAATACCCCTGATCATGTTAAAAAGAGACGAAGAATACGTCCCCTCAACCATTCTGGTCACAACGGCCATGGTGCTGAAAAGCAGGGCGGATAAGAAGATGGCTCCATAGCCCAGCACAGGAGCATTTTTTGGATTCTTTAATCCTTGGATCATTGTTAAGAAGTTACATATGATGGTCTCGTAAAAAGTCATAAATCAGACGGCACAGTAGAAAGCTCCAGATGCAAGGCGCGCGAATCTTTAGGAATGAGGCGTACACCAGTACGCCGCAGTGACTAAAGATGAAGCGCAACGCCGCAGATGGACTTTTTACGAAGCCGTCACATATGGGCTGTGGACTTTTCAAATGTATCTACTTTCGTCTTAAATGACAACGAGATATCGATGCTACCATGAGGAACGAACCGCAATGTTCGGAGGGAGCAATGGCAATAGCGAGCACCCTTTCTGAAACGATTGGGAATACGCCCCTGCTCAGGCTGACGCGGGTAACTCAGGGGATAGTGGACCAAAGGGATCACCCCTTGGATGATTACACTAGAGTTTCCTGGCTTTTATTGGGGGTATTTTTGTAACCTATTGATTATAAAAGATTTTTTATCTTTGATAAGGGAACACAATTGTCCCTTCGCTTCCATGCCTTCGAAGTGACCCTTTCGGGGTTCGCAGGCGGGGAATACTTGCCCCTTCCAGCCTCTAAAGGGCTGGCCTTCCCCTCCCTGCTCACCCTCGATGGGTACCCCACTTCTCCAGTAAATTACGCTCAGGGACAACAGTATTCCCTTGAAACTCCGGAAACTCCAGATGATTACACCATTGAAATGCCCGACAGATATCAGGGAGAATGGGAAGTTATTCGATAGGGTTGAAAAGAAGCGATGAGAAGGTGACTTCAGAAGGGCCACGTTCAGGCCCGACCCCATCCATCCCACCTGTCCTCATCCGAGTCCTTGGGACCTCCTCCCATATTCCGATACTTCAATTTCAGGTAGGTGAGGTAGAGCCATTTCCCTATGCGGTAATAGTTGAAATAGAGAAGGCCGAAGAGAATACCTCCCAGGTGAGCCAGGTGGGCAATGCCGGACCCCGTGCCCCCCAGAGAAGACCAGAATTCGATGGCCCCAAACAGGAGGACAAAATGTTTGGCCTTCATGGGAAACATAAACCAAACATAGATATATCGCTCCGGGAAAAACCAGGCATAGGCCAGCAGCAACCCGTATATCCCCCCCGAGGCCCCCACAACAGGCACAAACAGGCGAGGGGTAAAGAGCACCGTGCAAATTCCCGCTCCGATAGCCGTTATGAAAAAATACTGGGTGAACCGGCTCGATCCCATGTACCGTTCGATTTCACAGCCGAATATCCAGAGTGCGAAGAGGTTAAACAGGAGGTGAAAAACCCCCCCGTGCAGGAAGATGTAGGTCACCAATTGCCACACGAAAAACTTGTTCCAGAATAGTGCAGGAACCAGTCCGAGGTAGTAGTAGACCTTAGCCCCTATTGCCGTTTGCAAGAGGAAACCCACTACGCAAGCGCCCATCAGGAATTTAACCCGAGGGGTTAAGGGCCCACCTAAGGAAAACTGAGTTCTGTAGTGGTACGACATAGAGACCCTCCTTTCCGTGCGGAGGGAGGTAACCCGGGGTGTTGACCCACGATCTTGTTCCACGGGTTAAGGTATCATATTTATTCGCTAAAAGAAAAGGGGGAATTGAAATAAAATGGGCGCCGTCGGATACTTCTTAACCGAGGGCGCCCTTCATCGATAGGGCTTCATCCCTTACATCAGGTGATCCTTCGCCAACTGAAGCCTCCATATGGTGATCGCCAGGTAGGTATTGATGTGGATATCTCCCTCAACGAAGTACCCAACCGGAGGAGGTTGGCTGTCCATATAGATAGGGTCCCATGGACGATCACCCGGGGGGAGCCAAATCTTTTTCTCCCTCCCTTCTTCCTCGCGTATTCCCCTGCCTATTGGCGAATCAGGTGAATCTATACGTCCCAGATTCGGGTCAAATTCGAGACGTTCCGCCTCTTTCAGACCACTTCTCAGGAGCCAGATCGCCGAATCGATATGGCTCCGGGCAAGCCGAGCTTTGCCATCGCTATGGGTCATCATCGCCTCTTCCACTTTCTTATCCGCCAGTTCCACCGTTTCAAGGAAGAGGCCCGTATCCTGTACCCAATGTTCCGAATGGTCCCTCAGGAGACTAATAACGGCCTCCATTGATTCTTTCGCTGGGGATATTTTCAATTCATCCGCTGCATAA
>DAOVGJ010000033.1 GCA_030672465.1 Pseudomonadota bacterium
GTGGGATCAACAGAAAGGCCTTTGACCTTCCCAACCTGAAAGAGGGTAAAGTCGCGGCAACGTGTAATCCCGTCGCGCAGGCCAGAATATTGAACCAAAATCGCACCGATTTAAACATTATCTTCGGCCTCTGTTTGGGAAGCGATATCCTGTTCTCCAAATATTCGGATGCCCCTGTGACGACATTGGTGGTAAAAGATCGGGTCTTAGCCCACAACCCAATTGGCGCGATCTACTCGACCCATTACCGGAAGGACTTATGGGGAGTGTGAGAGGGAATTCTATGGAGGCATGGCGGCTCAAAGGATCATTTAATGGGCGCAGTGCATTGACCTATGGAGGAAAGACGCTTTCTTGAAAGAGCAGCGGGATTGATCAGTTCCCTGATGAAGAACCCAAGCATAAAAGGCTCGGGGCTTTCCCGCGGGGAACTGGGGGAACTTGTGCGCGAAGTTCGAAACCAGGTCGTCTATGATGAGGTGGACCGTCTAGTCGATGAGGTTGAAAGCATCATCGAGATCAATCCCAATTTGAGCGAGATGGAAATATTGGAGGGTGCGGCAAAACATATCGTCGAATATTTGGGAGCAGCGGCCGCCTCCATCCGGATTTTCGATCCTCAAAAGAAGGAGATGGTTTCCTTCGGTTCCTATCACTACGACGGGGAAAAGCGACGACAATCCATTCCCTTCGAGGATAGCATTGCCGGAGAGGTTGTGAGAAGGGGAAAGAGTTATCTTGTCCCGAATATCATGAAAGAGGACAAGTACCAGAATAAGGGGATCGTCCGGAAGATGGGAATCCGCTCCATGCTTGCCGTGCCGATGAATATTCCTCGATTTACCGTTCGAGATCTGGACATCAAGGGGGTTATTCAGATCTATTATGAGGAGGAGGATAGGAAGTTTACCCCCCTAGAGCGTAAGGTTGCGGAAGTCCTTGCAAGGAGGGTGGCCTATGTTATAGCTCGGAAAAGGATCCTCAGCCTCCAGAGATTGAACGAAACCAAGGAGAAGATCGTTGAAAAAATCTACCTGAAATTGGGCAAAAGGGAAGGGATTCGATTGCGGGATTTCTTTAGATTAATCGTCCCCGAAATAGCAGGTCTGGTGAGGATCCAGAGTTGTTCCCTATTCTCGGTGCGGGGAAACCGTCGAGAAGTAGTCCTGGAAGCGGGTTACCCCGAGGAGCACGGGTATCACGAGGTGGGAAAGGTCTTCGATATTCGGGACGAGCTCTATTTCGATGCTGTCATCAACCAGCAGCCCTTGGGCGAATACGAACATGAGGTCATTACGCCCTCCTATCTCTTGATTAAGAATCCATCGAAAAGCCAATTGATCACCGAGGGGTTGAGGCACTTTACTCAGCTCCACAATATCCATTCCATCTTATATATCCCCTTGGAGGTGGACGATCTGATAACCCACTTCATAGCCTTCGACTGTCTGGACCCCCATAGGAGGTTCGAGGATGAGGAAGTCGAGATCCTCAGCTTCTTCGGTAAGGAAGTGATGAAGGCCGTTCGATTGGAGAAGTTACACGATATCCTCCACGACTTCCGAAATCCAGCCATCGCTACGGCCGGGTTCGCTAAAAGGGTGAAGCGGGCATTGGAAGGGGGGGAATTTGAGAAGAAAAAGGGTGCGATAGAACGGGACCTGGACATTCTGATGAGGGAAACCTCGAGGATGCAAGAACTTGCCTTCGAAATTTACGGCGAAGGCAAGGAGGAGCTTCGGGACATTACGGGTGAATTGGTCGAGCGGTTTGAAGTCAACGAAGTTGCCGTTGCGGAACAGCAGTTAGGAAAAATCAACCTCGTGAGGGAGAACCTGCAACCAGACCTCTTTGTCCTGTGTTATCCCTTACATCTGGGAAGGATCTTCGATAATTTACTCAGTAACGCAACCAATGCCATATCGAAAGAGGGTGGAGAGATCGTCATTAAAAGCCTCCGGCGGCGGAACTCCGCAGTGGTCGAGATCATGAATACGGGGGAGATTTCAAGGGAGGAGATTGCTCGGCTCTTAGGAGGGGAGACAGGGGGAAGGGGTTTGCGCATCACCAACCGGTTGGTGCAGTTGATGGGGGGGAGGCTCGAGATCGAGAGCCGCAACAATCGAACAACCTCTCGGGTTATTTTGCCCTTGAAGGTGCCGGGGACTTTGGGGTAATCGCCTGAAGGTTAAAGGCCGATGGGGCTTTACCGGGATCGTATGGATGGCAAGGTTTTTTGTGGGAACCAGCGGATATAATTATCGGCATTGGCGGAATGGTGTATTCTATCCAAGGAAATTACCCCAGAAGGGGTGGCTTGAGTTCTATAGCCAATTCTTTGATACCGTCGAACTGAACGTCTCCTTCTACCGCCTTCCCAATCGAAAGACCTTTGAGGGATGGTATCAAAGGACTCCGGAACACTTCCTCTTTTCGGTCAAGGGAAGCCGGTTCATTACCCATATCAAGCGACTCAAGGATTGCCAACAACCCCTGGAGGCCTTGTTCGACCACGCCCAGGGACTGAAGGAGAAGTTGAACGTTATCCTTTGGCAACTTCCCCCCAGGTTCAAGCTAAACATCGAGAGGTTAAAGGAGTTCTGCAGTCTCCTGGGAGATATTTCCACTTCAAACCCCGTTCGGCAGGTCTTCGAATTCAGGGATGAAAGCTGGTTCTGTCCGGATGTCTATGGGCTTCTGGAGGAGCACAATTATTCCCTGTGCCTGGCACATTCCTCAGTCCTTCCCTATGTGGAGAGGACAACGGCCAATTTCACCTACATACGATTTCACGGAGGGGAATCCCTCTATGGCTCCAACTATTCCGAAGGGGAGCTTCGCGACTGGTCGAAGAGAATCGGGAGATGGCTTGGAGAAGGCCTGGACGTCTATAGTTATTTCAACAACGATGCCTTCGGATTTGCCGTCAAGAACGCCTCAACTTTGAGGAAACTACTGAGCGCCAAGTACGGTTGATCCACACGCATGGTCAGGAATGCGGAATAGTGGGGGTGTAACCTGATTTTCATGGCTAAGGAAGGGGTGTGGTAATGGACGATACCGCGGAAAGGTTAGAGGAGGAGATCGGCTTTCTGAAAAATTCTGAAATTTTTGGACGGCTCTCCACGGAAGAACTCAAGGTAATATTGGATGGAGGGAGAATGGAAACCTATACGCCAGGGAGCACTATCTTCAGAATTGGGGATCCTTCTGATGCCATCTATGTGATCAAATCTGGGGTGGTGGAGATCTGCCGTGCAAAGGGAGATCGCGAGAAGATTGCGGTTGTAGCATACTTGGGCGAGAGCGACCCTATTGGTGAGATGGCTATTATGACCGGTTCCTCGAGAGGATCCCTGGCCAGGGTGCCCCAGAGGGCCGAAATATTAAAGATCGAAAAGAGGGCCTTTATGGATATTTTGAATCAAATCCCGGGGTTATCCATCAGCTTGTTGGCGATTCTGTCGAAGCGTCTGGAGGATGGGTTAAGAAAGCAACGGGTAGCAGCTCGCTATCAACACCTTTCCGGAAATTTGCAATATTTCGACCTTCCAACCATCATTCAAACGTTAGCATCCTCCGAGAGGACGGGAACCCTAACCATCACAGACCAGTTGGAAGAGGTGTTTGCGCAGATCTATCTTGAAGCAGGCAAGGTATTATACGCCAAAGCGGGTCACTTGAGGGGGGAGGAGGCCTTCTACCAACTATTCCAATCTCCCATTCAAGATGCCTTTACCTTTAAGGGCGGATTGCCTCCAGGGGAGTTTGATGAGGAAGAGGAAATCGGCACGACAATGATGGGCCTCTTAATGGAGGCCGCTCGTCAGCAGGACGAATTGAAGGTGCTCAAGGACACGTATTCGGATCCCAACCGAGTCTTCCGTCCTCAATCGCAGGCCCTTCCATGGGATGATGAGGAGACCAAGGGTTTTGCCCAAGAAATTTGGGCTCGTTTGCATCAAGGTGAAACGATCGCCCAGATGGTAAAGGAGATCCCTGCCTGCGAATATCGTATTTACAAGGTATTGTCCGTAATGAACGCGAAGGAATTGGCGGCATAGGGGTTGGTTGGAAGGGCCGTATCAAGGGAGTTATCCCGGCAACAACTATCGAGCTTTAAATCGCCTCTTTGACCATTAGCCGGTGATATCGAGGACCTCAAGACCCCGTTTTCTTTTTACCCCGGATGTGATGGCTCCTCTTTTTACCTTCTGTGGAGGAGCTACCGATAAGGTGAATAAAAAATTGAGAGATAGGGGTAGAAAGATCCTCAATATCGCCCACAGGGGGGCATCAGCCTATCGGCCCGAAAATACCATGGAGGCCTTTATTGAGGCCATTACCCTGGGGGCGGATATTATCGAGATGGACGTTCGAAAGACCTTCGATGGTCATCTCGTGCTTCTCCACGATGAGACCGTTGATCGGACCACTGACGGCACGGGGTCTATTTCGGAGCTCACCCTCAAGCAGGTGAAGGCATTGGATGCGGGTATGGGAGACCGGATTCCCACGTTGGAGGAGGTCTTTTCCCATTTCTTCCCGGGTGAGGTGATATTAAATCTCGAGATAAAATGGACCGGCATTGAAATAAAGGTTGTAGAAATGGCCCACCGCCTCTTTCGCGGCGATCGGGTATTAATCTCCTCATTCCGTCCTTCCATATTGAGGAAAGTCAAGGAAATCGATGGGAGTATAAAGATCGGTCTATTGGTGGGCAGGACTGGATCGATAAACCCCATTGTGTGGATGAAGGAGGTATTTCCCCTTTCAACCTTCAGGAAGCTCGGGGCAGATACACTGCATCAGCATGTTAGGTTGGCCCACCCCTACCTCATAGGAAGGTGTAAGAGGGAGGGCATCCCCCTCTATGTATGGGTTGTGGACGAAGAAGCCGAGATGAGGAAGTTCATTCTTCGGGGTATCGATGGAATTTTCACCAAGCGACCTGACATGCTGAGCAAAGTTATCCAAGAGGAGATTGGTAACGCTTATCGGGAGGGGAAAAGGAGGACGGACAAAGGAGTGAGGTGACATGGCAGGGTTATTTTGCGGCCACTGTAAAAGGGAATATTCGCTGGATGAGGTGTTGTGGAGATGTGAGTGCGGGTCGGTTTTGGATATCGAATTCGAGGCGAATTTTCCCATCCAGGAGATCATGGGAAGGGCCCCGAACCTATGGAGGTACCGGGAATCCATACCCCTCGCGCGCGATGGGAATATCATCTCCATGGGCGAGGGGTTTACCCCGATGGTTGAGGAAGACATAGATGGTGTTTCGGTGCATCTGAAGCTGGAGTACATGTTTCCTACCGGTTCTTTTAAAGATAGGGGGGCATCGGTACTGGTGAGCAAGATGAGGGAGCTCGGGGTGAAGGACGCGATAGAGGATTCGTCGGGCAACGCGGGCTGTGCCATTGCCGCTTACTGTGCAAAAGGTAAGATCGATTGCCACATCTATGTCCCCGACAGGGCGCCTGTGGAGAAGTTGACGCAAATCGGAATGTATGGGTCGAGCAAGAGAATTTCCGGCGATAGGGAAGCGGTGGCTGCGGCCGCTTTGAGGGCGGCTGAACAGGGGTACTACGCCAGTCACAGCTGGAATCCCTTTTTCTTGCAGGGGACGAAGACCCTTGCCTTTGAAGTATGCGAACAGCTCAACTGGAGGGCGCCCAATACGTTGATCGTGCCCGTTGGAAATGGAACGCTGTTGCTGGGCGCATATATAGGCTTTAGGGACCTCTTGGCAGGGGGGATCATCGATAAGATGCCAAGGCTCATCGGTGTTCAGGCCGCACCGTGTAGTCCGCTGTTTCAGATGTTCAAAGGAGGACTGGAGGACATTCCCCTCATCACGCAGGGGGATACCATTGCCGAGGGGATCGCCATCGCTAAGCCAATCAGGGGGGGGCAGATCATCGAGGCAATAAAGGAATCAAAGGGGGACATCATTTCCGTACGTGACTCCCAAATCCAGGAATCGCTCAGGATGATGGGGAGGGTTGGGTACTATATCGAACCCACTTCGGCCGTTGCCATTGCGGGAGCCAAGACGTACTTGAAAGGGGCCACTCCTGGGGAGACTATCGTCATTCCCCTCACGGGAACGGGGCTGAAGGCCACGCAGAAGATGATAGGTCTCGGAATGGACTGAAGAGGGGAAGGGGGAGGACGAGTTTGAAGCCATCGGTAGAAAGGGTTCGGCAGACGTTGAGGTCCATGGGATTGGCGGCAGAGGTGATGGAGTTCTCGGAAAGCACCCGGACTGCTGCGGAGGCCGCAGCGGCCATTGGGACTACGGTGGGCCAAATTGCCAAATCCCTGGTCTTTATGGCGGGAGATGAGCCGGTTTTGGTCATCGCTTCGGGGGCAAATCGGGTGGATTTGGAGAAGCTTCATCGTCTCCTCGGCAAGAAGATCATTAGACCGGATGCGGAGACTGTTAGGAGAACTACGGGTTTTTCCATAGGGGGTGTCCCCCCCGTGGGGCACAGAAAAAGGCTGAAGACCCTCGTCGATGAGGATCTCTTGAATTTCACCGTGGTCTATGCTGCCGCGGGAACACCCAACGCAGTCTTTGCCGTTTCGCCAAGGGATTTGATCAGGA
The DNA here is from genome assembly GCA_030672465.1 of Pseudomonadota bacterium. Lineage (GTDB taxonomy): Bacteria > Desulfobacterota > BSN033 > WVXP01. The sequence goes on from DAOVGJ010000033.1 coordinate 6,611, forward strand.
TAACGGAGGCTGAGGCAGTCCATATTAAGGAAGGGTAGGAGCCCTGTGAGGCTTGAGGGTTTTCCGAGGGTTATTTATGTTCCCTGCTCGATGATAAGCGTTTGTCCGGGATAGATGGTCTCCGCCTTTGGTATTCCATTCAATCTCCTGAGCTGAGAAATGCTGATATTATGTCGCCTCGCGATTTTGGTGAGGTTGTCGCCTTTTTTGATCACATAAATGGCCCGGACCGATTTTCCGAAATTCTCCTCAAAGATATCCTTTTTCCCTTTGGGGATTTTGATCCGATAGAGACCGCGAGGGAGATAGAGCTTCCGGATTTGTGGGTTGAGTTCCTTTATGAGCTTGAGATAGGTTTGAGATGCGTGAGCAATGGTTTTGAAGGATGTGGTTCTTCTGATTTTGAGATCGACGATATCGTGGGGAATTGGGTCGTAATATTGATCTTTTTCCAAGAAGAATCCGAATTTTTCAGGCCTTGAGAGGATAAGTTTGGCTGCGATGGCCCGAAACACGTATCGTTCCGTTTCCTCGGGAAGTTCCAGGTAGTAATAGTCATTGATTCTCTGCCTTTTCATCTCCGTTTGGATTCGAGTCATCCCAAGGTTATATGCTGCTACGCTCAGTGTCCAACCATCGAAGGATTGACTCAACCTTTTAAGGTACTTGATGGCTGCATCCGTCGACCTATGAAAATCGTAACGTTCATCGATCACCCCATCGACTCGGAGCCCCATTATCCTGGCCGTGGATTTCATGAATTGCCAGGGACCTGCCGCCCCAACGGGGGAGCGAACATCCTGTATGAGATCACTTTCGATCACGGCCAAATACTTGAGGTCCTCGGGTAATTCCTCTTCTCCCAATCTTTTCTCGATGTAGGGAAAATATCGATTAGATCGCTTGAGCCAAAGCAGGACCTGTGGGGTATTCCCAATGGCGAGCAAGAATTCTTTATCCAATCGCTCCCAAACGTTCCTTTTCTCCAGGGGGATCCTCTCGTCGCAAAAGGTTATCTCTTCGGGTAATCGATATGTTAATGGAGGTTGATGGGTGATGATTCTAATACGTTCTATTTTCGTCGGGAGGGGATGGACATTATGGAAGGAGAGGACAACGAAAATGATCAACCCGCCAAGGAGGGAAAAAAGGGTATACCGTACGAACTTCTCCATCTCCAACCTCTTACTTCAATATCAGGCAATGCCTAATAGATGGCACGAGATCTCTGGAAAAGTCGCTCTTTGCTGCTCAAAATATTTTTTCAACCATCTTAAAGTACATTGCAAAACCGCATGACTACAGCACCGCAGCACTGCAACACTAGATGATTTCGCGCTCAGAGCTTCCTTTTCCAGCCTTCTTTATGCTTTTCCGTTGCAACTTGCAAGGGCAAGCAAATTGTATTCCAACGGGGTCCCTTAGGAGAACTCTTTCATAGAGGGGAATACCGGGGATATGGTCAATGGGTATGGGAGGGCGGATTTGAAATTTCTTGAAATATTTTCACCTGTTTGACAAAAATTGACACAAAATGAGATGGGTTGGAGTTTTCAGATAGCCTCCAAAAAGTTTTTCAGTTTGATGAGTTTTATATCGCGATCCCGCATGATCTCCTCCATTTTTTTGCCCGAGTAGTCGTAAAAACCCCTTCCGGATTTGACGCCCAAGTGACCGCGATCAACAAGCTTTTTAACGGTTTCGGAGGGTTTATCCTCGGACACCAAATGGATGGATGGGTTCTTCATGAACTGGTAGGCCAGGTCGATCCCGGCAAAATCATACCGTTGCACCACACCAAGAATGGGAATTCGAATGCCCAAACTGGCCTTGACGGCGGTGTCGATATCCTCAGCAGTGGAATATCCATTGTCTAGGAGGTGGAAGATTTCCCTGGCCAGGGCACGTTGTAATCGATTGACGATGAATCCCGGGATAAACTTATCCATGATGACGGGTTTTTTCCCCAGTTTAGTGAGGAGGTTTTTCATGGTTTCCACCGTCTCCCGCGATGTTCGGGGTCCTTTCACTACATCCACCAGGGGAATGATATGAGGTGGGGCATACCAGTGGGTGATGATGATCTTTTCGAGCCTTTTGAGCGTCTTGAACTCGAATATGTTTAGGTACGAGGTATTACTGGCGAGGATCGTTTTCGACGGGCAGAGCGTTTCCAATCGTTCGAACAATTTCTCCTTTGCCCCCGGGTCCTCGAAGACGGCCTCTATTGCCAAATCGGCATTCCGGGCGCCCTCCTCCAGCGATGTGAGGGGATGGATCCTCTCAATGATTTCCTTTCCTTTTTCCCTATCCAGGAGCTTTAGGTCCTCGAGCGTTCTCAAATTGGAAGCGATGAGGCTTGCGGCTCTATCCAGCGTTTTCCTGCTGACGTCAACAAGGGCTACCGGATAGCCCCCTTGTGCGAAGGTCTGAGCAAGGGAATGTCCCATGGTCCCTGCTCCGACTACCAAAATCCTCTTGATCAAATCCGTTTCCATTCTCCCCTCCCTCCATTGAGTTCATCGTTCCGTGAGCATTGGTCGAACCAGCTTCGGTGACCCTCAATCGGTTTATCATTCAAAAGAAGGTATCGTATCCCTTAAGAAGGTGACTATACTACATTTTGGATCAAATGAGGATATGGAGCACGGCATTTGTATGGAGCCCCCGGCTAAAAGTTCTGGAGCTTGCTGACTTTTATTATCGGTATTTTTGTAACCTGTTTGTTCCATAGGAGTTCAGGGACTTTGCCGCAACTGGAATATTGGAATAATGGAATACTGGAACGATGGGTTGAGAGGAAGAAGAACAATAAATCTGTTGTTTCCACTTTTGATACCCACTATTCCAATACTCCAACATTCCATCATTCCGTGTGGATGGCATAAGTCCATGGTTCTCATGGACAACGGTGTTACCTTGAAACTCCGGAAACTCCAGTAAGAGTTCTGGAGTTTCCTCAGAAAAAAGCATGTAATTACTCTAACTTGCTAAAAAAGTTACAAAAATTAGAATGAACAAATGCCAAAGCTCAAAGTTCAAATGAATGTCAAATGACAAATGACAAATGGGGAAGCTTGATTGTCCGA
>DAOVGJ010000132.1 GCA_030672465.1 Pseudomonadota bacterium
CCATTTCAAGGCCTGGCGAGAATTTGCCGCTGCCAGGGGGAAAGTATTCACCCAAGAGGATTTCAAGAAGACCTTTGGGATGAGAAACGAGGATATCTTGCTGTACATCTTCGGGGAGGAATTGGAACGGGGGTTTCTCGAAACATGGTCGGATGAAAAGGAGGAGCGGTTCCGCCAACTCATTCAGGGCAGGGTGAAGCCATTCCCGGGAGTCCTCACATTGGTAAGGACCTTCGATATGGTGGGTTACAAACAAGCCATTGCCTCTTCCACACCCCTGAAGAACATCAATCTAATCCTGAACACCCTTACAATCCTTGACTTTTTTACTGTCATCATCTCAGGAGAAGGGGTTTCCAGGGGAAAGCCGGATCCGGAGGCTTTTTTGAAGGCGGCAAAGGCGATGTCCCTGGCTCCCGACAGATGCCTGGTAATTGAGGACGCAGCCGCAGGAATCGAAGCGGCCAAGAGGGCATGGATGAAGTCCATCGGGGTAACAAACACCTTGCCGAGGGAAAAATTGGCATCGGCAGACCTGGTGGTCCGAAGCCTTGATGAGGTGGATTCGAAGATAATCGCCCAACTTCTTATCCAATCACCACGGGGAGTTGGTACCTTGGTAGACCGTAAGCCAACACCTGAATGAGTATGATCCAATCCCCGCAGGCCGAAGGTTATGAATCCTCGTTTACGGGGTTACCTTCCGAACCTTTAAGGCGAGACCATCGACCTTCGTGACTTCAATGGCATCTCCCTCCTGAATTTCCTCTTCACTCACTGCCTTCCAAATCTCGCCGTGGACGAAGACCTCTCCCTGTCTAAAGATGGCCGAAAGGGCCTTTCCCTTCTCCCCGATCAGGCCCTCGCTTCCCGTACTCGGCCTTCTTCGGAGTGCCCTATAGACAAGCCAAGCCAAGAGAAACGAAAGTATCCCCGCACATACAACGACTATTGTGAAGAGAGAGGGGCGAAAGGCCTTCGGAAAGACCTCTCTTAATATGAAAATGACGAATAGGTCATCCAATAGGAATAGTATGCCGAGCCCACCGATGATTAAACCAATTCTCCCCCAATGGCGCATGGGTGAAACTCTCTCCGATCTTAATCCCGTTGATCGATATTACGAGCTTTACAATCGGTCAACCTATCCGCGAGGGAGAGGATATAGTCCCTTCCCTTTCCCTCATTCTCCAAAGGTATTAACCACTGTCTCGGGAGTTGGGAATAGCCGTAGTACGCCCCGGCTATGGCCCCTGACATTGCCCCCAAGGTATCTGTATCACCCCCACAATTTACGGCCACCACAACGCTTTCCTTAAATCCCCCGGTCAAGAGGAAGGAGGCTATGGCTGGGGGAACGGCACCGATGGCGCTCACATCGCAGTAAAAATGTGAACCTATGGCATCAATAGTAGCTTCAAGATCCCCACCCTCAATCTCCTTTATCCTTTCCAATTGGCGGACCATCTCCTGGTCGATTTCGCCCACATTCTCGATAATGAGATCGATAAATCCCTCGACCTCAATGGCCTCTCCTTTCAGTCCTTTTCGAGTGGCAATTCCAACGGCTGTTGCCTGAGCTACCGCCCCGGCTATCCCCCTTGGATGCTTATGGGTGATCATGCTCGACTGAATAGCCGCCTCCCTCAGTTTCACGGGATCGTCATAGAAGAAGAAACCGATTGGAGCGATCCTCATGGCGCTGCCATTGCCCCAGCTATCCGTTCCAGCCTCATTCCATGGGATTCCCCTGTGTAACCTATCCATGACCCCATAGATCCTTCCCCCGTAACCCCTGGTGGGGTTGAAGTTATGAAGGAATATCCGGGCAGTCAGGCCTGGATCGAACCGACCGGCCTCACAGAGGCTTTCCATAATCCCCATCATCATCTCCGTATCATCGGTGTAGATCCCTTTGGCCATCTCCTCGAGAATCCCAAAAGACCTTCGGATGGCAGAAGCTGGCCACCCCTCAACCGCCCTGCCCAGGGCATCCCCTATAAAAGTCCCTATGGCTGATCCCTTAAACCTATCCCTCAGCCCGTTCCATCCCATCATCATAACCCATACTGCTTCCTTATCCCTTGCCTCCATAAACCCCTAGCATCCCCTGGACTGTAACGAAAACTACTTTGCAAGTCAACGCGCTTTCCGGTTTGTCGTCCAAATTCCCCTTCGCTCAGAGTTCGTTTTTCCGGATTTCCAGGGATTCCCAACTTTGAACTTTGACATTGACTCTCGTGTTCGTGTTTCGTGTCCGTGTCCGTGAGATTCGTGTCCGTGCTCGTGGCTCGGACCCCGTCATTTGTCATTTGGATTTTGAACTTTGGCATTTCATCTATCGCCTCCACCCTCAAACCTCCAGCCTCCGGCTCTCTTCCCCCTTTGGCATTTGAGCTTTGACATTTGGCATTCATCGTCGTGTCCGTGTCCGTGTCCGTGAATCGTGATTCATTTCTCGTTATTGGATTTTTTGGCATTTGGATTTTGAACTTTGACATTCTTACCTTCCGCCTCCACCCTTCTTACCTCTTCATTCTTAATTCTTAATTCTTCATTCTCCCCTCAACCTCTAACCTTTTTCCCCTTTCCGACCGCAGCACTGCAATACTGAATAATTTCGCGCTCCAAGGAATCCGGCCATGAAGGCGCTCGGGCAGAAACCTGGGGGCGAGGGGATCACTTTGCCTTCCCCCCCACTACGATCTCG
>DAOVGJ010000053.1 GCA_030672465.1 Pseudomonadota bacterium
CTTTTCAAATTTTTCAGTGATCTCAGTGTATTGTGGAGTTTCTGGAGGACACCGTTGTCCATGAGCGTAATTTGCTGGAGAAGTGGGGTACCCATCGGGGGTGAGCAGGCCTCGGCCTGAGCGCAGCCGAACGGAAGGGGAAGGCTAGCCTCCGGTTTTTCCTCAACCTCCAACCTCTCAACCTTGACCTGCTGAGGGGTAACAGACCCCGAAGCATAGAGCGAAGGGACAATGGTGTTCGCCCATGAAAAACAAAAAATTCCCTGTAATCAATGGGTTACAGAAATACCACCAATAAAAGTCCGGAAACTCTACAGGGTTTTCTATTGACACCCAAGAGCGCTTTATGGTAGGGGGAATTCTGCCCATAGGTGGTGGAGATGAAGATCGGCGTGATTTCGGATACCCATCTCATAGAGCCGTCCGTGGAACTGGAAAGGATCGTCCTGGCCCATTTCAATGACGCGGATATGATTTTGCACGCTGGGGACTTCGTTGACCAGCGCGTCGTCGATTTCTTCCGACGATGGAATCTGATCGCCGTTTGTGGAAATATGGACACGGGGGAAATTAGATCTTCACTGCCTGAAAAGAGGACCATCGATGTTTCAGGCTTTAAGATTGGCCTCATCCACGGTTGGGGGTCCCCCATTGGCTTGGAAAAACGCGTTAAGGCCCAATTCCCACCGTTGGATTGTCTGATATATGGTCATACCCACCACCCCGCCAACCATAAAAGGGGAGGGCTTCTCTTTTTTAACCCCGGTTCGCCAACTCGATCGTTCACAGGCCGTAATACCATTGGCATCCTTACCCTGGGAAAAGAGATCAAAGGGGAAATCATCAAGGTTTAACCTATGCCGGTAGGCCCAATAGTGCTATTTCGCTTGTCGGGAATGGCGAGAGTTCCCGCATAGTTATCGGATATTTAGAGCGGACTCGAGGGGACCGAAATCCACCGCCTAATTGATACCCAGTGCCCACTGAAAAATGCCCCTTCCGCTCTCTGAACGAAATTTCTGACCCGTTCTGAGGCTCGGTCGCTCGAACTGAACGCTTACGCGTTACTTCGTTCCCGAACTCGGCCTCACGGCCTCAAACAGTGGAAATTCGCCCCTCCGGGGACACTCCCTTCGCCAAGACGGAGTACACCAGAAATTTCGTAATGTTCGCTCCACGGGCATTTCTCAGTGTGACCTGCTCGGTTGAAGTATCAACACATTCCCGGGCAGGTGGGTGAAGTAATACATTCGAATTTTGCTTTTATTTTCAGTGGTTCCAAATTTAGGGGGTGGATTTTGGGGGAGGAAAATGGTTGACAAACACTCGTTATTTGACAATAATAGATTATCTGAGGAAATTGAGAGACGATAGATGCACTACTATAAGATACTAGGGCTTGAAAGGGAGCCCTTCTCCAGTTCGCCGGACCCCGCCTTCTTCTATCTTTCAGACGATTATCGGGAATGCCTTCAGAGGTTAGAAATCTCAATTCGTCTAAAAAGAGGGTTGAATATCATCCTGGGCCAAGTGGGCACGGGCAAGACAACCCTTTCCAGGGTCTTATACCGAATGTTTCAAAGGGAAAACCGGGATTTTATTTTCCACTTCATCCTCGATCCTCGTTTTCCCACGGAATTCCAATTCTTCACCAGCTTGGTGAAGTTGTTCGACATAACACCATCTGGACGCTCAACCTTTGAGTACAAGGAGGCCATTCAAAATTACCTCTTCCAAAAAGGGGTTGAGGGTAAAAAGACCATAGTGCTGCTCATTGACGAAGGTCAAAAATTATCCGTACCCCATCTGGAGATATTGAGAAACCTCCTCAATTACGAAACCAACGAGTACAAATTGCTTCAGCTCCTCATTTTTGCCCAGATGGAGTTTTCCGATAGGGTAAAAGGGGTGGAGAATTTTCTCGACAGGGTAAACATGAAATATGTATTTCGCACGCTAAATGAAGCAGATACGAGGAAAATGATAGAATTCAGGTTAAGAATTGCCGGGCTGAACAGTGGAAGGTCCCTATTCACGGACGATGCATATATGGCAATCTATGGGGAAACCCTCGGCTACCCGAGAAAGATTATTAGCCTCTGTCATCACGCGCTGCTCACCATGCTGATAAAGGAAAGGAAGATCATTGATGGAGAGATTATCCGGATAACGGCAAAGGCGAGAGGGGATCAAATTTGAAGGAGAAGGATAAGGATATCGCCGCAACCAATCGTTTACTGGAGGTGATCCGAGGCAAGAGGGATTTCGAGTCACTCCCCGTGGATTCCGAACCTCCCCAACGGGAGGAGGCAAAACCCGAGAGATCGCCAATACATGAAAAGAAGACCCGAGATTCCTTCGGTCTCCTTTCCAAGAAGACTCTGGGGCTGGATATCGGATCTCACTCGGTAAAATGCGTCCAATTAGAAAGAAGGGGGGCGGGAGCTTATCGGTTGCTCTCGGTCGGGGCCCGCGAGATTGCACCGGAGGGGATCGACCTTGAGGAAGATCCGAAAAAGATGACCGTATCGGCCATTAAGAAAGCCATCGAAGGCATAAATCTTAAGAAGACGGCGATTATCACCGCCATTGGCGGAGTATCCACTGCCATCAGGCAGATTGAGCTCCCCTTTATGACGGAAAGGGAGTTGGCCTCTGCCATAAAATGGGAGGCGCGAAATTACATTCCCTTCGATATCAACGATGTCGAATTGGATTACCAAATCATCAATACATCCAAGGTCAGCAATAAATTGGATATTATCCTTGTCTCCGTCATCAAGGACTTCGTACGATACCACATCGAGCTGCTCCGGGAAATTCCCGTCGAGCCCCAAATCATCGATGTCAATCCACTGGCCTTGGTGAATGCCGTCATGTTCAATGAAGAAATCGAGAGAGATGAATTCGTCGTGTTGATGGACATTGGGGACAAGAATACAACCCTCAGTATCTATGGTGAGGAGTGCCAGTACTTTGTACGGAACATAATGATATCCGGCAATGATTTTACCGATGACATTATGAGGGGAAACGGACTCTCCTACCCGGATGCCGAGAGGTTCAAGAAGGGTGAGGACTCCGTTGGTTTAATTGAGACTATTAAACCATCCTTAGACAATCTGGTCAGGGAGGTTCGAAGGTCCTTGACCTTTTATGAGAATCAGACCAAAATAAAGGGGTTTAGCACAATCATTCTCACGGGGGGAAGTGCGCTCCTAAGGGGTTTGGATGGCTATTTGAGCACCGAACTTGGGCTGCCCGTAGAAATATTCAACCCCTTTCGAAAAATAAATGTGGAGCAAACCTCCCTGTTAGCCCCATTTGGGAACGATCTCAGCAAATTGGCCTTGGCCGTTGGCCTAGCGATAAGGGGGGAATAGTGAGATTTCAGATCAATATATATAGGCCGGGGAGAAGGCCCAAAAGAGTTCCCAAGCCAAAAGGGGAGGAAAAACGTATATCCGTAGCAATCCTTATTCCCTTGATGATTCTCCTATTCCTGGGAATCACCTTCGCCTATTTGGAGGTCTTCTCCCCATCTTTAGTTCGGAAGATTAAGATGAATAGTTCCCGGAAAATCTACCTGATCGGTCAGTTGAACCAAGGGGAAAAGGATTTGGAAAAGCTCACTGAAGAGTTGGGCCTCATTTCTACACTGCAAGTAAAGAGGGTTGAATGGTCCCGGAAATTGGTGGATCTCAGCAAAAAAATGCCTGATGATTTATGGCTCACCGATCTGTCAATCAAAACTATTGAGAAGAGGAAGAGGGGATCGAAGGAGGTCGAGGAAGAGACGTACCTGACCGTCAAGGGGGTCACCGTGCCCATGCCAGGTCGGGAGCCCCTCCATAGCATTGCCCGACTCATATCGTCACTGAATAGCCTGGACTCCTTTGGGCGAGATTTCGAGCCGGCCACCCTCGTCTATACCCACCTCTCCCGGAAGAAGGACCGGGAGCTCATGGAATTTGAACTCTCCAGCAAACTCAAGGGTGGACCTGGAGTTAGGAAGGAAAAGGC
>DAOVGJ010000017.1 GCA_030672465.1 Pseudomonadota bacterium
GAAGAAATGGCCGGAGACTCGGATATGTCTTGTCTCGGCGGAGGAATTCGTCAATGAACTGGTCACCGCCCTGAGGAGGGATGAAATCGCCTCCTTCAAGGAGAAGTATCGAAAACACTCCGATACCCTGGTAATCGACGGGGTTCATTTCTTCAGCGGAAAGCCGGCTACCCAGGCGGAGCTATCCCATACCTTGGACACCTTATACAACGGCGGCAAACAGATCATCTTGACCAGCATTGTCCCTCCGGAGGATATTCCCAAAATGGGTGAGGGGCTAAAATCGAGGCTGGGGTGTGGCCTAGTGGTTCGGCTACAGACACCGAAGCCGGAAACTCGGAGGCGGATTTTAGAGGCCAAGGCATTGGCTGAAGGCGTTCACATCCCCGATCCCGTTTTGGACTACCTGGCTTCCCATATCAATGGGAATGTTAGACAGCTGGAGGGGGTCATCATCGGCATCATCGCCCAATCCTCATTGATGCACCGCCCAATAGACCTGGATTTAGCCCGAGAGTCCCTGAGAAATGTGGTCAAAGAGGAGGAACGGATTATCACCGTTGAGCTCATCCAAGGGGTAGTGGGAAGGTATTACCGGGTCGATATCGAGCAGATGAAATCGAGGTCGAAGAGACGGGACATCTACCTCCCTCGGCAGGTTGCCATGTACCTGTGTAGGAAGTTGACCAATGAGTCCCTTGAGGCCATCGGCAAAGTCTTCAATAAAAAGCACACCTCGGTGATTTACTCCATAGCCAATATGGAGAGAAAGGTGAGGGAGGATCCTCGAATAGCCCACCAGATCGAATTTCTTATCGAGAAGATTAAAGGTAGATAAAAGGGGCGGGGGTTATCTGCGATTTTCGGTGTGGCATGTGGAGCAGATGCCCCCCTTTTCTTTTGCCCTAACCAGAGGTATCCAACATGGGAGGTTTGGTTGTAATCTGCGAGAATTGTGGGACTAAGTTTCCATACAGCGAGAAGATTTTTAAGGAGATCAAGGCGCAAAATTTTTGCCCTGCATGTAGACAACAGTGGAGGGGGTTCGACAAGATAATCCATTACCTGGAAAAGAAGCGAGAGCTGGAGGCCTTGGAGAGCGAGCTGGAAAAGCAAGAAGGATTCAAGGTCGAATCCGAGGATTAACGCCGCCTTGAGGGATTCCCGGGGATAAGCTCCCCGTTAAATCACCCTTCGTCCATTAAGACCCAGTTCAGGGTAGCCACGTCGATATTTCCCCCGCTCAAAATGATGACCACCTTCTTGCCCCTTAACTGGTCCTTTATCTTTAAACCGGCCCCAAGGGGAGCCGCTCCCGCCCCTTCCGCTAAATTGTGGGTCGTTTCCAGCAATAATCGGATGCTCGACTTTATCTCCTCTTCCGAGACGGTTATGATATCCGATATCCCGCTCCGTATAATATTAAAGGTCATCTCGAAGGGGACCCGAGTCGCCAGGCCATCGGCGAATGTGTCGGCTCTTTCCGTTTCGATGATTCGTCCCTCCTTCCAGGAGAGGTAGACGGAGGGCGCATTTTCCGCCTGTACGCCGATGACCCTCACCTTGGGATTGAGGGTTCGGGCGACAGTGATTGCTCCACATGCTCCGCTTCCACCACCGATGGGAACGATGATGACATCGACGTCGGGCAGCTCTTCGAAGATCTCCAGGCTATATGTCCCCACCCCGTTGATCAACTGGGGCTCGTTGGCGGGATGGATGTATCGTAGTCCCTTTTCCTCTCGGATTTCTTCGGCCCTTTGTCTCGCCTCGTCGAAATCCTGACCATATTCCACCAGCTCAGCCCCAAAGCCTCTCATGGCCCGGTTCTTCTCGGGGTTATTTCCGTGGGGGACAAGAATAGTGCAGGGGATGTCAAAAATCCGAGAGGCCATGGCTACGGATTGACCGTGATTTCCCCTGGTGGCGGTAATTACTCCCCTCTCTTTCTCCTCTTGAGGGAGAGAGGCGATGAGGTTGAGGCCACCCCTGAGCTTGAATGCGCCAGTGGGGTTGTGATTTTCATGTTTGATATAGGCCTGAAACCCGGTGATCTCGGAAAGGGGTTGATAGTGGATAAGGGGAGTGGGCTTCAGGTATCGATAGATCACGGTACGAGCCCTGATGATCTCCTTGAGGGAAATCTCCTGCGACACGGCACATCCTCCCGTTGAAACCAATGCCTCATAATGTGTCGCAAAAAGGGGGGGTTGTCAAATGAAATCGCTGAGATTACTGAAAAAGTCGCTCGTCGCTGCTCAAAATATTTTTCCGACCATTCTAACGTTCGCTTCACTGCAAAGAGTGCCCGGGGCGCTACTTCGTTCCACAATTTGTTTATGACCACATAAATATTTGCATATAGGAAAGAATACAAACAAATCCGAAATCCTAATTTCTAAACCCTAAACAAATACAAAGCACTAATGATCGAATGACCAAAACGTTTAGGATTTGGGCATTTGGATTTTGATATTGTTTAGTATTTAGTGTTTCGGATTTAGGATTTATTCCAGTTTGACTGCAGCACTGCAACACTGCATGATTTTGTGCTCAGAGCTTCCTTTTCCAGTTTTTCAGAGATCTCATGCTCGCTGAAGTGTGGAAATGGGTTCCATAGGATGATAAAGTTGAAAGAGGCCAACATTTTGGGGGTTGTCTCGGATTTTGGCCCCTTTGCTTGATTTCCATGATATATAGCCGAGGTTAAAATGATGAGGGTTGAGGCGATCGTATCGGATGTGGGTGGCGTGATCCTGAGGGATGATTTCAAGTCCTTCTTCGCCCAATTTGAGGCGAAGATCGGGGTGTCAGCGGAGGCCTTCTATGCCTTGACGGTGGGTTCCGAGGAATGGAAACTTTACAACAAGGATTTCCTCACGGAAGAGGAGCTGTGGAGGAAGCTGGCTCCCAAATTGGGGGTTGAGGACGAGGTGGCTCGGGAACTGAGGCAATGGCGAAGGATGTTGGTACCCATACCCGAGACCATCAAAATCCTGAAAAAGGTGAGGGGACGCTATCCCCTTTACTGCCTTTCCAACGTGGATAAGGCGACGACCCATTACCTCCAGGAAAGGTATCACCTCTACGACCTCTTCAACGGAAGCGTCCTCTCGTGGGAGACCGGTATGAGGAAGCCGGAGATGGGCATCTACGAACTGGTCATACAACGCTTCAATCTCACTCCTGAGAGGACCCTTTACATCGATGACAAAGAGGCTAACCTGATTCCCGCCCGTCAAGCAGGCTTGCAGACCATTCCCTTCCGGTCGCCTGAAGACCTTGAGGTAGAAATGCTCGCCCATGGAGTGGAAATGGAAATATGAGGAATGGGAAGAGAAGGGGGTGAGACAGGAGAGACGTGCTGATCGCTACCAGGGGCTTCTCCCGCCAAGGAGAGATTCCTTATCCTTACCTTGCCCTCTCCATTTCGTGAGGTTTTATCATATCCCCTCCGTCTCAGGCTTTCCGACGTTTGATACATCCTTCCGCAAAAGGGTTATCCTGGGGGATCCCGTTACGGGATTTTCGTCCACCAAGACTCGGCTACCATAGACGTGGCTGATATGTTCCTCGGCCACCACCTCCCTCGGACTTCCCATCTTGAATATTCTCCCCCCCTTGAGAAGGAGGATCTTCCGGCAGTATTCCGCGGCCAAG
>DAOVGJ010000152.1 GCA_030672465.1 Pseudomonadota bacterium
AGGAAACTCACATTTCTAAACGTCTCCTGGGGCCGCCGGCAAATCAGCCGGCAAGATAGGTGCTGATTTTAGATTTGAGGCTAGAAGGCGAGCCTATGTGTTGAGTCTACGATTCCAATCAAATTCTTTTGTCGTAACCGTATGTTCTATTCGCTGAATGCGACGCTCCAAGTTCTCATATCTCCGTTTCAGCCGATCGATCGCCCCTTTTCTTGAAAGGATATAACTGTTGTAGAACTCCTGCTGATCATCACTTTCGATGGGGATAACCGGCTCGGGTTTCATCAAGAGGGCCGCGATGAAGTACAATGCCATAATGGGCCAGAGTCCACTGAAAAAAAGCAGGATGAGCACGATGGCTCGAACCCAAAACACTGAGAAATCAAAATATTCGGCAACGCCTCTGCACACACCTAGTAAAAGGCCGTTGCGGGAACGATAGAGCCCACCGCGAAGAATCTTTTCAAATCGTCTCATGACGCACGGTCCTTTCCTCTGGAATCCAGAATAATAGTTTCTAAAGCCTCCACGCGTTCTTCCATTCGTGATAGTCCCTGATATATTTCTTGAATCATCTTAGCTTCCTCGGCCTCGAATTTCTGGCCTTTTCGGGACAACCCCCCTCTCAGGATTTTGATGGCCATGAGGATGGTACTTCCAATAATGGCCAATGCCAGCACGATACCTCCAAAAACAATAGCAACAATGAGAACTACTTGCATGGTGTAATCCACTCCTTTTGATACTCTGCAGAACGGTATTCCATATTGGGCAAACCAGAGAAATCATCCCTTAAGGTGGCAGAGCCATTTTTTTCAAAGAGCCAGATTCCGGCCATTTCGCTTCATCCCATATGTCTTCCGAAGTATACAATTGATCCAGAGGCATATCAATCAATGGTTAGAAATCTTTGGTGTCCGAGTATTCTTGCCCTTCTTTGTAAGAGAAGATTTCAGGCTTTGCAGTTCCTTTTCAACTTCATCGTCAACGGCAAGGTTATCCAGTTCTCCCTCCAGCGTGGGTTTTCTTCCGAAATTGACCAGATCAGCTTCGGCTTCCATCCTTTCGATGCGGTTCTCCAGCTCCTCGAACTTGATGATGGCCTCAGTACTATCCACGCGACGGATTTCTTGCTGGGCACGTTTTTTCCTGATTGCATGAATGTGTCGTTGTACCAGGATACGCTGTTTTTCTCGTGCAGTCCCGAGTTTATCCTCAAGTTGCCCAATGTCGTCCTGATACTGTTCAACCAGGCTGTCGCATTCTATCAACTCTTTCTTAAGGGCATCCGCCCGGTCGCTGTATCTTCGCTTTTCCATCAGCGCTTCCCGTGCGAGATCATCTCTGCCTTTGTTTACCGCAAGCTCTGCCCTCTCTTTCCAATATTGCTCCCGGGACTGAACTTCCTCCAACTGGCGCTGAACCTTTTTGCTGTTTGCTATAACCCCGGCGCACGATGCCTTGATCTCAACCAGCGTATCTTCCATCTCACGGATCATAAGTTTGATCAGTTTCTCCGGATCTTCCGCCTTATCCAGCATGGCACTAATGTTGGAACTGATAATATCACGAAAGCGTGTGAAAATCCCCATCATGGTACCTCCATTCCTTTGATTTTAGCAACTTGAAGAGCAGGAATTGTGCCAGCGCCAACTCTTCGTTAAAAGCTTAAGGATTTCAAGGGGTTCTAAACTTGACAGGGACCAACGGTTAGTGGTATATTCTGCTAAGTATTAGCAATAATAACTACTATATTATATTTTTTACCATGAAAACTCCCAAACCTTCCTCAAAAGAACGTATCCAGCCGCGATCCCCTGTGGGAACGGTAGAGGCCCTGGGACAGTCCGAAGCATTCCTGGAGTTCGAGGAACGCCTTTCCCGGGTTGCACCGGTCAATCGACCTGTGCTTCTCATAGGCGAACGGGGGACTGGAAAAGAACTGGCTGCACGGAGATTGCATTACCTCTCGACCCGGTGGAAAGGCCCACTGGTGGCACTCAGTTGTTCCGCCCTCACCCCCTCCCTTATCGAATCAGAACTATTCGGCTATGAAAGAGGAGCATTTACGGGGGCTGAAAGGCGACGGACCGGCAGATTTGAAGCTGCCGATGGAGGCACCCTTTTCCTGGATGAAATCGGCAACATCCCCATGGAGGTGCAGGAGAAGATACTTCGCGTCGTGGAATATGGCACATTTGAACGGGTTGGAAGTTCAGAAAGTGTTGAGGTGGACGTGCGAATCATCGCGGCTACGAATGCTGACTTGGTGGCGCTGGCAGAGGGAGGCCAATTCAAACAAGATCTCCTGGATCGACTCTCCTTTGAAGTACTTTTCTTGCCCCCCCTCAGGGAACGGAAAGAGGACACTCTTCTGTTGGCAAACCATTTTGCAGCAAGAATGGCTTTTGAACTGGGTCGGGAGGAAATACCCCAATTCAGCGACGAAGCCGTTGCGGCACTCGAAAGTTATTCCTGGCCCGGGAATGTGCGGGAACTGAAAAACCTGGTTGAGCGTGCGGTGTATCGATCGGATTCAATGCTGATCGGGGACATTGTCTTTGACCCATTTCGGTCTCCCCATTGGGGGCATCGCCCACCGCAAGAAGAAGATCACATGGTTGAAGCCGATACCCCCTCGATCGAGGACTTGATGGACAAACCCTTTAAAGAGGCAATTCGTGAACTGGAGATTCGGCTTTTGCAGCGGATACTTCAGAGGACTAAATACAATCAGAGAAAGGCAGCCCAGGCCTTAGGACTAACCTACCACCAATTTCGAGGACTATATCGTAAATACATCAAGGAGATTGAATAATCTCTCCCCAAAAAGGTCCGTAATCGACCTTTCAGGTCAGAACGAATCCCCATAAGAGGACTAAATACTAAAATATATGACCTCGTGGTTTTCTCAGGCCTAATGATTTGGGTTTCTATTAATCAGAACCCGTGTATCGGACATTCTTAAATCGATGGCGGATATTCCTCAATCCCAGACCTCCTGAGAGCTAAAATGCATACCTTTCCAACCTATTCATAGGCTCAGGTCGAGGCCTGCTCACCCTTGATGGGTCCCTCACTGCTCCAGTTGATTGTGCTCATGAACAAGAGAGTTCTCCAGAAACTCAGGAAATCTCCGTCTAAAAATGGGATGACTTATTCAGGAATTTCCATTACAATTTCCATGACCAACTCGAAAAACGGAATGGAGGAATACTATGAGGGCGGAGAAAGACGGGCCCTGTGGATAGGTGTAAGGTAAGCTACTTCGAGAGGACTCGTGAGGGATACTTTCGGGCACCGGTACTTATGGGGGTAGGATAATGGGAAAGGGGTATCGGGCCAAGGATATTTCCCGGCTTTTTGGGCTTAGCGAAGGGCAAATCAAATCTTGGCACCGAAGCGGGCTTGTCCCCCATTTATACATGGAAAACGAGGAACCCGTCTTTGGATTTAGGGAGCTTGTGTGCTTCAAAGTCATGAAAGACTTAATGGATAAAGGCTTCACCCCGAGGCGGATGAGGAATTATTTGAATCAGCTCAAGAGGATCTTGCCGGAATCGGAAAGGCCCTTGACGGAACTCAAGTTCACCATTGAGGGAGGAAAACTTCTCGTTTGCAAGGAGGGACAGACCTTCGACCCTCGAGGACAACTCCATATGGACTTCTCCGTGAAAAAACCACGGGCCGTGGTTTCCATCAATCGACGGAGATATGGCATTTTGCGGTCCTTGGAATCCGAGGGAAAAAATGATCCAGAGAGGTCGATTTTAGAATATAGGCTCCTCTTGAAACTTGACCCCAGGGATGCAGACGCCATGGTAAACCTCGGCAATATCTATTACGGGATCGGCAACACGGAGAAGGCTCACCATTGGTATCTCGAAGCCCTCATAGTGGAACCAGAGCACGTGGAGGGGAATTACAATTTCGCGAACCTCCTGGACGAGCAGGGGGAGGTTCAAACCGCCATTCTTTTCTATCTCCGATCCATCAGGAACGAAACAACCTTTGCGGATGCCCATTTCAACGTGGCGGTCTGTTTCCATAAGCTGGGGAGATTTGACGAGGCCAAGAGATATTTTAAATCTTATCTGAGATTTGACTCCACCAGTGAATGGGCAAAAATAGCCCTGGAATTGCTCAACTCCTATTGAGGTGATGAGATCTTACCCGGCAGGATAGCATTATCCTGCCAAATGAAATTTATGAAATCTGTGAAAAAGTCGCTCTTCGCTGCTCAGAGCTCCTTTTCATGGTTTTTCAGAGTTCTCTTCATGGGGAGGTGCTATGGGTCGATATCGACGGCACGTCCCGGATATGCGCAACTCATGAAACGTCTTGAACTCATTCACGTAGAGTGCTATAGCGGTTATAAGGCCAATGAGACCCCTCGGGCCTTCATATGGAAGGGGAGGAAATATGGGATTGTGGAGATAAGGGACAGGTGGTATGAAGGCGGAATTTCCAGGCGATCCATCCGGCTCGACTACTACAAGGTGTTGGCCGAGGACGGACGGGAATACATCCTCCGTTACCATGGCCTTTTCGACAAATGGGCGCTCCTTCTGAAGTAACCCCCGCTTTCAGGCCCAAGCGCGATCTGGGTCTGCGGTCATCTCACCATGATATGGGCGTCTTCGGTCCAATAGTATCGTGGAATGATTCCCTTTTTACGAAACCCCAATTTCTCATAGAAGGCCTGGGCGCCAGTGTTGGTTTCCCTTACCTCCACCCAGATGAATTCGCCCGTTGAATTCCCGAAGACCTCCCTGACCAGTTGGGTTCCTATCCCCTTCCTCCTGTGGCGAGGATCGACGGCGATGGAAATGATATGGCCTTCAGGTGTGTAGACGAGGTAGCCAAGGATCTCCTCCTCTCCATAAACCAGGAACGTGGTGGGGTTGGATTGATAGAGGCTCGTTAAAATTCGCCGGCTATAGGGCGATTTGGGAAAAGCCTGGGCCTCTATTTCCAGAATGCGATCCATATCCGAGGAGGTGAAAAGCCTCATCATTTCCCTTTATTCTTTTTCCCTTTTTTGATATAAAACGACTAACTCATTGTCTCAAAAGATGAGGCCCTGGTAAAGGGGGAGACTTGAGGTTAAAGGACTATATCGAAGATCGGGCTCGACTCTTCAACATGGGTTCCGAGTTTTCGTGTCCGGATTGGTGCAATCGAGTCGGCTGTAAGGATGAAAGGCTCCATGTCAGCATCAGCATCATTGATGTGGTAGCGGCCTCTCTCGTAACCGGGCAAACGGCCTCCCATCTCTTTTGTTCTCATTATAAGATCGGGATCTCTCCCATGGACGGAAACCCATGGATTCAGCGATTTGTCCTTGAGATGAAGAAACCCTGTTCTTTCCTGGCCGGCAAGGATTGCGGCATATATGGGGCAAGGCCCATCACCTGTGCCCTCTTTCCCGAAGCCTTCTTCCTCTTCCCCGAACGAGAAGGTGGGTTGGATAAGGGAAAATTCGGCCACTATCCCTGCCTCCGGGAACCACCGGCGATATCCGAAAAGAGGCGTTCCCACATCATTGAATTGATGGAAATGGCCCGCCGAGAGGCCTTTCTCACGGAATTCTACTTCTTTGGGTTCTCCCCATTCTGTGTCGATTTGCGAAATACCGTGATGGACGTGATGGAAGTTTCTCGGCATGTCTCCGGAAATACCGGAGACGGAGGGAGGCCTTATGAGGTCCCCCATGAGGCCTTTGAGGAAATATTGATTCGAAGATTAGGCAGGGGGGGGTATCTTTTGGAGATCAATTCGAAGGTGGAGGGGCTAAATAGCCCAAGCGGCATTGAGGCCCTTTATGAGATTAAGAAATGGACCGACTCGATAGAGGCATCCGATAAGGACTTTCCATACTGTTATGAATTCGATGAGGGGAACAGGCTGAAAATGGTCAAAAGACTAATGTGAGGGGTAAAAATGATTTTTTGGAGGCATAAGCGGTTCATTGAGTGGATCAGTAAGAGGGTTTGGTTGAATCTCCTGGTTACAGCGGCGCTTTCCATAGCCATGGGGGGAGGACATGCTAACGGGGAGGAGAGCGAATGGAGGGTAGAGTTTCCCTCCTCCAGCACGGTGATGGAGCAAGTATCGGGCGATTGGGAGCGATTGGACGAAAGGGTTTTCCAACAAGGCGATGGGGCGGTCGCCCCGGCAATACTGCTCTTCGGCCGAGATGAATGGGCTGATTACCGGTTGAAGGTTAGGGCCCGAATCATGGATGAGACCGGTGGACTCTTGGTTTTTTTCCGGTATTTGGACAGGGATAGCAGGCTTTGGTGGAGCTTAAGCGGTCGGGAAGGCGTTCCCTCGGGGATCGGACGGGACCGATGGGATCATGGGGGAATCATCCCCGGAACCGAGGTTCCCCAATCAATAGAAAAACAGACGTGGTATGAGATTTCCCTCCTCGTCAGGGGGAGAGAAGTTAAGGGTTACCTCGATGGGAACGTAAGCGTGGAGTACACCCTCCCAGATGATGAAACCCATACCTCGGGAAAGCTCGGGCTTGGTACATGGACGACCGTTGCCGAATTCGAGGTCCTCGAAATGGAGCAATTCGAGGCGGAGGTAATCCCCGCCCCCCCCTCTTTGAGAGGGAGGGTCTTGGTGAAGGGCATGGAGGAAGTCCCCGTTCCGGGGGCGGAGATAAGCGGTTCCTTCGGAACCATCACTGCAGATATTCGGGGGTTTTTTTTCGTCCGAGACTTAATCCCGGGAAGGAACATTATCACCATTGCGGCTCCCGGTTTTGTGACCCAAAGGGCGATATTGAGCCTCGAGCAAGGGAAAACCTTCAAAGCTTTTTACCTGAGGCCGCGGATTCGATTCGATGGACGAAGAATGCTGTTCTTCAGGGAATATGAGCGAGATGGGGGAATCCCCCGAGGAGATCTCTTCCTCCTCTACCTGGGAAGCGGAGTTGAGCGGAACATAACTCAAGGGCCAGGGGCCTATTTCTCTCCCCGCTGGTCGCCCAATGGGTCCATGATCGCCTTCTATACCCTCGATTCGAGGGAGATTTTCGTCACATCGGCAGAGGGAGGCAAGATGGAAAGGATCGCCCCTGGAGTCGTCCCCCATTGGTCTCCGGATGGGCAGAGGCTCTTATTCCTGGACGGTGGAAGGCTGTGGTCCTTTAGAGCAGACGGAACGGATTCCGTCCTCCTCTTCGAGAGCCCCGCTTATATCAGGAACTATTCGTGGTCCCCTGAAGGCGATCGGGTGCTCTTCGAATCCCAGTCCCACATCTACGTGCTCAATGCAGACGGGGGGGAATTGAGGGAGGTCGCATACCCCGCGGAAAATCCCCTCTGGTCTCCCGATGGAAAAACGATTCTATTCATATCTCCTCGAGGCCTGATGAAGCTGGAAATCGAGGGCGGCAATGGAATCGAAATGGCCCCCTCTGGCCGATTCGAAGACCCCCAGTGGTCTCCCGATGGATCCATGATCGCCTACCGGAGGTGGGATGAAGATCCCGATGGAATGCAAAGGCCCGTGCTCTACCTGGCGGAAGCCGATGGAGGTAAGCGTTATAGGACTTTCTATTCCATCAAGGAGGGAATTCAGGAGTATTGCTGGTCCCCCCGGGGCAATGAGTTGGTTTTGCTGGCAGGGAGGAAACCGCCGAGGCCAAATACCCTCTATCGTATGGAGGTGGAGGGGAAAAAGGTCGAGCCCATCATCGACTTTCCCTCCACCCATCTCCAATGGTCTCCGGATGGGGAGTGGATTTCATTCTTATCGGAAGGGGAAGCCGGCTGGGATATCTATATCATCAAACGCGATGGGACGGGCCTCAAGAAATTGACCGATACCCCGGAGACGGAATTTCAGGAAAGTTGGTGTCCGAGCCTCTACTAGTGTAGCGTCTCAGTAATAACTTGGATAATTTACAGGATCGCACAGCGCCCAGAAATACGACCTTTTAAATCCGAAATTCGAATATCGAAATGCTAAACAAATCCGAATATCAAATGACCCCAAAGAAATAGGCTTCGCATTTCATAGGGCAAGCCAAAATCGAAAACATGTTTAGAAAATTGGAAAATTTGAATTTTGTTATTGTTTCGAATTTCGTGCTTCGAATTTCAAATTTTGACATCTCAATACGGTCGATGGGTTTTGGTGTGATTTTCATAAATTACTTTTGGGACATGATACGAGATGATCCTCAGCGGCACCTCATCGGCGGACCATACGAGCCAATGTTGGCTCACAGGGTTTTTAATTCCCCCGTTCCCTCATAATGCCCATAATCTTTGACCACACCATCTTTATCGAAGAGGATAACCA
>DAOVGJ010000211.1 GCA_030672465.1 Pseudomonadota bacterium
ACAAGGATTATAGTGAAAGGACGGCGCAGGATATCGATGAGGAGATTAAATGTATAGTCGACAATAGCTACGATAAGGCCAGAAAAATCCTCGGGGAAAATATCGACATCCTCCATAGCCTTGCCAATTCCCTATTGGAAAAGGAAGTCCTTGACGGGAATCAAATAGAAAAAATCACAAAAGGCGAGAAGATTTAACCATCTCCTCGAAGGGGCTAACCCTTACTCACCATCCATCAATATACTGGACACCTAGGATGAAAAGGGTTCGATTCCTTCAGTTCGTCAAACTGGATGAGGCCATCTATGAAATGCGCCGCATCGGTGTCGATCCCATTGGCATTGAGTCGATGCGGGAAAAGATATTCCATCTCAATCTAAAGATCGAGGGAATCAACTGTCGCCTAGCCAACTTCCTGAAACAAGAGATGGTCTTACTGGGCGGTGATGTCGCTATGGACAAGAGGATCATGGATTGCAGCGTTGCCGCCTCCGACCTCATCCTCATGGGCACCCAAAATCAGATAAAAGCCCTCACCGACAGGCTTGAAGATCATTTCAACGGCCTCCAAGGGGTAGCGGTCCGGATTCGCGAATGTCTCAAAAACCTGGAAAGCCTACCTCATACCATTAGGTGTAAGAAAAAGGTCCTCCATCTCGACGAGAAGACCCACCTTATGGGCATACTGAACGTCACGCCGGACTCCTTCTCCGACGGAGGATTGTATATGGACCCGGATAAAGCGATCTCCCACGGTATCGAATTGGCCTCTCATGGAGCCGATATTATCGATATCGGGGGAGAATCGACAAGGCCTGGGGCCAAACCATTGTCGCCGGATGAAGAGGTACGAAGGGTAATTCCGGTCATCGAAACCCTTGCGGCGGAAGTTGAAATCCCCATATCCATCGACACGTATAAATCCTTCATAGCTGAAAAGGCCATCGAGGCTGGTGCTGAGATGATCAATGACATCAGTGGACTGAAATTCGACCGAAAAATGGCCCATGTTGCAGCCAACCATGACGTGCCCGTGGTGTTAATGCATATCAAAGGGACCCCCGAAGTTATGCAATTGGACGCCCACTATGATTGTCTCCTTACGGATATTATGGAGTACTTGGAGCAAAGTATTGACATTGCCGAGGGAGCCGGGATAGACGCGAGACAGATCATTATCGATCCGGGAATCGGCTTCGGGAAATCGGTCGAGGATAATCTGAAGATTATTCGCCACCTGGCCGAGTTGAAGAGCTTGGGCAAACCCATCCTGTTGGGTCCATCAAGGAAGTCCTTCATCGGTAAAATTTTGAATGCCGATATGGACCAAAGGGATGAGGGAACCTTGGCCTCCATTTCTGCGGCCATCATGAATGGGGCGAATATCCTCCGGGTCCATGACGTGGGTCCCGCAAGAAAGGCGGCGCAATTAGTGGATGCCATCTTAAGAGGGTAACGACCCATGAATATCCCGGATATCCTGGTTAGTATTCGATGGCAGGACGTCGTAGATATCGCTATCGTCTCCTTCCTGATCTATTGGATCATCATTCTCATCAAGGGAACGAAGGCCGTTCAGATGATCTTCGGCCTTGCCTTAATCATCGTCGCCTTCATCATTTCCCGAAAGGGAGAACTGCTCACACTGCACTGGATCTTGAATAGCTTCTTGAGCTCCATCATCCTCGTCATAATCGTCATCTTCCAGAATGACATTCGAAGGGCACTGACCACCGTCGGAAAGAACCCATTCTTCACAGGCATGGGCTTTAGGGAGGAATCCCATTTCTTCGAGGAATTGATAAGGGCCTCGGTCTCCTTGGCCAGCAAGAAAATCGGGGCCCTCATCGTATTCGAAAGGAATACCGGGCTCAGGGAATATATCGAAGGTGGGATCGACTTGGAGGCAAAGGTATCCAAAGAGCTCATCGGGAGCATCTTCACGCCCCCTTCTCCCCTCCATGATGGGGCCGTGATCATCCGGGATGGGAAAATCGCAGCTGCGGGATGTTTTCTTCCCCTCAGTATGGATACCGAAATCAGTAGTGATATAGGGACAAGGCATCGAGCCGCCATGGGGCTGACTAAGGAGACCGATGCCGCTGTCATCATTATTTCCGAGGAGACGGGAACCATATCCTTGGCCCTCGATGGCAGAATCACCAGAAATCTTGATGCTCCCGCCCTGAGAAAAATACTCCAAAGGCTGTTCCAGCGCAAAGGAAACAGAAGGTTTCAGTTAAAAGCGGGGAAATTCCTTGAAAGGCTTTCTCACTAAGAACCTCTCTTTGAAGCTCATCTCCATTTTGTTGGCCTTCATCTTGTGGTATTTCGTCGTCAGTGAAAGGAGCGGCGAAATCGCCATCACCATCCCCTTGGATTTTCGCAACATTCCTACTTCCCTCATCATCATCAAGAATCCGGAAGAATCCATCAATGTCCGAATAAGCGGACCGGCCACCTTGCTACGGGGATTGTCACCCAAAAACGTGAAAGCCATTATCGACCTGTCCAATGCGAAGCCAGGGGTAGCCAAATTCGCCATCCAGCCCGAGCAAATCACCCTTCCCCGGGGTCTGAGGGTAACCATGGTGAGTCCGGCATCAATCATGCTGAGATTCGATAGGCTCGTAAAGAAAAGCCTCCCGGTAGAAGCTATATTGGTGGGGAAACCCTTTGAAGGGTTCAAGCTTACCGGGGTAGGGATTGATCCCTCTGCCGTCGAAATAGTCGGTGCCCAAAATGAGTTGAGGGGATTAAAGAGGATCTCTACTGAAGAGGTCGATATCTCCGGCCTTAAAGAAGACGCGGAAAGAAGGGTACCCCTGAATTTAGCAGGTTTACACATCAAATCCATCAGCAACGAAGAGGTGAAAGTGACCCTAAAATGTGCTAAAGTTCCCAGGGAATAGGGACCGAGGTGAAAGCAAGAGATGCGAAAATTGTTCGGTACTGACGGCATCAGGGGAATCGCCAACGTGGACCCCATGACGGGTGAAATGGCAATGCAGCTTGGTAGGGCAACGGCCTACATCTTTAAAAACCGCGAGGGTGGACATAGAATTGTCATTGGGAAGGATACCCGGCTTTCGGGATATATGTTGGAGACGGCCTTGGCATCGGGTATCTGCTCCATGGGAGTCGATGTCTTACTGGTCGGCCCTCTTCCAACACCAGGCATTGCCTTCATAACAATCAGCATGCGAGCCGACGCCGGAGTCGTGATATCCGCCTCCCACAATCCCTTCTATGACAACGGCATCAAGATCTTCTCCAGGGATGGGTTCAAACTTCCCGATGCCCTTGAGGCCAAGATTGAGGAACTCATCTTCTCCGACAGCATCGATTCCTTACGACCCACGGCCGAGGAAGTTGGAAAGGCTTACCGAATAGAAGACGCCGTGGGAAGATACATAGTCTTCCTAAAGAATACTTTCCCCAATAATTTGACCCTTGATGGCCTGAAGATCGTCTTGGATTGTGCTAATGGGGCGGCTTACAAAGTGGCGCCCGCCGTATTAGAGGAATTGGGGGCAGAGGTTATCCCCATAGGAGTTGAGCCCGATGGGAAAAATATCAACCTCGATTGTGGCTCGCTCTGTCCGCAAAGGGTTAGCGAATTGGTTGTCCAGGGCCGTGCCAATTTGGGGATGGCATTGGACGGGGATGGGGACCGGGTGGTCTTCGTGGATCAAAAGGGGAAGATCGTGGATGGGGACCATATCATGGCCATTTGTGCCATTGACATGGCCGAGGGAGGAAGGCTCAAGAATAAGAGCGTTGTTACCACGGTTATGAGCAACATGGGGCTTGATCTGTCCCTCAGCAAACGGGAAATCCGGGTCGTCAGAACCGCTGTGGGGGATCGATATGTAGTCGAGGAGATGGTGAGGGGAGGATATAATCTGGGAGGCGAACAATCCGGACATACCATCTTTCTCGATTATAATACAACGGGGGACGGTATTCTCACCGCCCTTCAAACGTTATCGATTATGATCAGGAAACAGAGGCAACTGGATGAGCTTGCAAAATCAATGACCCCTCTGCCTCAAGTACAGTTCAACACCAAAATCGACAGGGAAATCGATGTCCTGAGAATGCCAGAAATTCGTCGAAAGATTGAAGCCATTGAGGGGGAACTCGGGAAATCGGGAAGGATTCTCACCCGTTATTCGGGGACGGAACCCGTTTTGAGAATCATGGTGGAGGGGGAAGACGAGAATAAAATCGCCCGCATGGGCAGGGAGCTAACGGATACCATTGGTCAGGTGATGGAGAGGATTGGACAAAGCACAAATTCGCAAGGATGAGGAGGTTGAGAAGATGACCAGGCTAGGAGTCAATATCGATCACGTAGCCACCCTTCGCCAAGCGAGGGGAGTGAAATACCCCGACCCTATTACAGCTGCAGCCCTCGTTGAAATGGCGGGTGCAGATGGCATCGTTGTGCATCTGAGGGAGGATAGGAGACACATACAGGATCGAGACGTTCATATCCTGAGCGAGACCGTAAAGACCAAACTCAATCTGGAAATGGCCGCTACACCGGAGATGGTCAAGATCGCGTTGGAGGCCGAACCCCATATGGTTACCCTCGTACCCGAGAAGAGGAGGGAATTAACTACGGAGGGAGGGCTCAATGTCGTGGGGAATAAGGGGGCCCTCGAAAAAACCATCGCTCAATTGAAGGATAGCGGAATTGTCGTGAGTTTGTTCATCGATCCCAATAGCAAACAGATCGAGGCCTCCAAGGAAGTTGGGGCGAATTTCGTGGAGCTTCACACTGGGCATTACTGTGATGCCACAACGAAAGACGAAGAGGACAAGGAATATAAGAACCTTTTGGATGCTGTTGGCATCGCCTTTGACCTGGACCTGGGCATTAATGCCGGCCACGGCCTCAACTACTTCAATGTGAGACGTGTTGCCGAGATTAATGAGATCGAAGAGCTCAGTATAGGGCACAGCATCGTTGCGCGGGGTGTTTTAGTTGGATTGGATAGGGCCGTTCGAGATATGATTGAATTAATAAAATAGCCCCTTTGGCATATTGCATGATCTACGGAATAGGGATAGACATCGTCTCAATACCCCGTATTGAGAGAATGCTCGACAGATGGGGTCGTCTTTTCACCCAGCGGGTGTTTACCCCCGCTGAAATCGCCTTTTGTGAAGGCAAATCGAACCCAGGGCAACATTTCGCCCTCCGCTGGGCCGTCAAAGAGGCGATGCTGAAGGCGCTCGGATTGGGCCTCAGGGGGGGAATCAAATGGACCGACATCGAGGTGGTCAACGACCCCTCTGGCCGGCCTTATCTTGAGGTTCACAACCAGGCCAAGGGTTTCTTCACCGATCGTAACATCAAGGCGGCTTTCGTCAGCATCTCCCACGAAAGGGATTATGGGGTCGCCCAGGTGGTATTAGAGGTTTAAACATGGAAGTTGAGGCGATTCCGTTAGCTCCATTGGCCCGGTTGGTCATTGTCTCATCCTTTCGATATCTCCTAACCTACTGGAGTTTCCTAACTTCTACAGGAAAAATTTTTGTAACTCTTTAATTTTATTGAAGATTAAATATTACGGTAGGGGACTCCCTTGTGCCTGAGCGTAATCTGCTGGAGAAGTTGGGTACCCTTCGAGGGTGAGCAGGCTTCGTCGTGAGTCTTCGACCCTGAGCTCAGACCGAAGGGCTCAGCCGAACGGAAGGGGAAAGCCAGCCCTTTAGAGGCTGGAAAGGGTAAGTATTCCCCGCCTGCGAACCCCGAAAGGGTCACTTTGGAAGCATTGAAGCGAAGGGACATGGGGGTCCCCCAGGAAGTCAGGAAACTCAAACAACGTAGCCTTGACAATCCCGGTGCTATTCAGTAACATGTCGGAAATATTTACGATTCCAATCTGGCAGGGCTCCATGGAAAGGACCGAAATACAGATATTGAGAGCGCTGAAGGAAAGTCCAAAATCCTTTTGGGAGTTGGCAGCCCTTCAAGATTCGACCCTTTCCGTCCTCGTAACGACGATAAAGAGGCTTATGGCCGGACGGATAATTCATTTCCATAGATCCACTAAAAGGTTTCAATTGCTGGGAAATGGAAATTACCATCCTCGAATGGACCCGAGGTGTAAATCCTGTAATGGAAAAGGCCTAATCGTTGAAGGGATCTTCCATAAGACCCTCCAACAATTTACCTCATTGCTTTCTGGGAGACCTATACCCGATCCCAATTTTAATCAGGGATTGATTTCATTCCCGGATCTCGCCTTAAAAGCCTCTTTTATGTATGAAAGGGGGGATTTGGAGGACCGTTCAATCCTCTTAATTGGCGATGATGACCTCTTTAGCCTGTATCTGGGGATGTTGGGAATGTCTCGGAGGATTCTTGTTCTGGACATCGATAAACGGATCCTTCGATTTATCGAGGAAAAAGCGGAGGAGCTTGGCCTCAACATCGAAACCATGGAATTCAACCTCAACCGATCTCTTCCCCATCACCTCCGTTACACCTTCGATGTCTTCGTTAGCGAACCCCCTGAGGGAATCAAGGGGATGATCACTTTCCTGAAGAGGGGGATAAGATCCTTGACCGAGGGCGAAAGTGCGGGATATATCGGGATAACCATGGTGGAATCTTCGCTGCCAAAATGGTATGAGGTTCAAGCCATCCTCACTCGAAATCGACTCGTCATTACCGATGTCCTCAGGAATTTCAGCCTCTATCCCGAAGGAAAAGGCGAATGGGAGGATCTCTATGAGAATTATCCAATCATGGGGGAAATTCCCATCGACGTGGGACCTCCCAACATCGACTGGTATAGTTCTTGCGCAATTCGTTTCGAAAGGGTTGCCAAGACATCCATTGCGCGAAATCACTTTTATGGGGATAAGGATACCTGGGTCACGCTCAAAGGGCTATGATCCCCCATAGAGGAAAGATTTTTAACATCGCATTGGGATAGTATAGCGAGACTGGGGGAGAAGATGTTGATAGAGATGAAGGTGAAGTTTCTTACATTCGATCCGTCCTCAAACGGGTTTGTGGTTTTTTTGGTGGATGGAGAGAATAAGCATGCCCTCCCCATTTGGATCGGTCCATTCGAAGCCAACGCCATAGCCCTCAAGCTAAAAAAGTCCTCCTCCCATAGACCATTAACCCATGATCTCATCCGCAATCTCATTGATGCCCTCAACTGTAAGGTTACTCATGTAGTCGTCAACGATCTCAAGGAAAACACCTATTATGGCTTGATTTACATCGAAGCTAAAAAAGGCGAGCTCGTCATCGACTCCAGGCCCAGCGATGCTATTGCGATTGCCCTGGGTGCGGGGGTACCGATTTTTGTCGAGGAGGATGTCCTCCACCGTACGAAGAACGCCGTGCTCGACAAAGAGGGCCGGGACCTCCCCGATCGTTTAAAGGAATGGATTAAGAATCTTAAACCCGAAGACTTCGAGGGTGAGGCCTAACCTCCTCCCTCTTTCCCCACTCATCTTCAAAATAACATACCCAACTGTTCGGAGATGAAGTTTCTTAATCGCGCGAAAAGTACCACCCCCAGAAACTCAGGGAACCTCCTTTGAGAAATATTGCATTTCCCTTGATTTTTTTTTATATTAAGTTCCGGTCTATTTCTCCAGGGATACATGGTAAAGCGGGAGGCAAAGAGCCTGAGGAGGAAGAGTCTTATTTTATGCACATCCAGCCCGGAAGAGACGATTCAACTGGGGCAATTCATCGGAGAGGTCCTGAAACCCGGCAGCGTAATCGGCCTTTGCGGAGAATTAGGGACGGGTAAGACCCACTTGATCAAGGGGTTGGCGAGGGGATTGGGCGTTGACGACCGATACTATGTGACCAGTCCTTCCTTCACCATCATCAACGAATATCCCGGTAGAATTCCCCTCAACCATTTCGATCTTTATCGGCTCGAAGAGATGGACCAAATGGAGGAATTGGGATACGAGGAATATTTCTACGGTGAAGGGGTAACCGTGATCGAGTGGGCCGAAAAGGTCCTCCCCCTCCTCCCCGAAAACCGCTTGATGATCGAAATTACACACCTCAGTGAGAATCGGCGGAAGTTCAGGATCACAGGGTTGGGGGATCCCTACCGGGATATAGTGGGGAAAATAGCCCATCGGAAAAGAAATGAACCATTTGGCTGCAGCCAATGACCGACTTGCGGTTTTCCGTCATCTCCTCAGGGCTATCAATCGCCCTTCTGTTAGCGTAGGTACCTAGGGGGGAAAATGGCCTTAGTCATTCAAAAGTACGGGGGCACATCGGTTGGCGATATCGAAAGCATAAAAAACGTCGCCCAAAGGGCAGTCCGGACCAAGGAAGCTGGAAATGACGTCATCGTCGTCGTGTCAGCCATGGCCGGGGAGACGGACAAGCTCATCAACCTCGCCCATGAACTAACACCTCTCCCCGATGGGAGAGAGCTCGATGTTCTGGTATCAACCGGAGAGCAGATCAGCGTTGCGTTGGTTTCCATGGCCATAAAGTCGATGGGCCATGAGGTAAAGTCTTACCTGGGGTTTCAAATTCCGATCCAGACCGATAGTGCATACGGCAAGGCTCGGATTACGCATGTGAGTTCCGATAAAATCCTGAAGGACGTGGAGGCCGGAAAGATCGTCGTCGTGGCGGGTTTCCAGGGAGTAGATGATGAGGGGGATATCACTACCCTGGGACGTGGCGGATCGGACACGACGGCGGTGGCCATGGCGGTAGCCCTCAATGCAGATGTTTGCGAAATCTTCACCGACGTGGATGGTGTCTACACCACTGACCCCAACATATGCGAAAAGGCGAGAAAGTTGGGAAAAATCTCCTATGACGAGATGCTGGAAATGGCCAGCTTGGGGGCCAAAGTCCTGCACATAAGAGCGGTTGAATTTGCAAAAAAATATCAGGTTCCCGTCCACGTGAGGGCTTCTTCCAACGATAACATCGGGACTTTGGTTTGCCAGGAGGATGAGGAAATGGAAAATGTCGTCGTCTCAGGGGTGACCTGCGATAAGCATGAGGCCAAGATTACCATCACCAAGGTTCCGGATAAGCCCGGAATCGCCCATAGACTCTTCGGCGCTATAGCCGCTGCCAACATCATGGTGGACATGATCATCCAAAACATGAGCAGAGAGGGCCTTGCCGATATCACCTTTACGGTGATTAAGAGCGATCTCCATAAAGCCACGAACATCGTAAGGGAAATTATACGGGAAATAGGGGCTAAAGACATCGACACGGATGAAAACATCGCCAAGGTATCCATTGTGGGAACGGGGATGAGAAGTCATTCCGGGGTTGCCTCTACCATGTTCGGGGCTCTGGCAAAGGAAGGGATTAACATCATGATGATCAGCACCTCGGAAATCAAGATCTCCTGTATTATCGAATCGAAATACACCGAACTGGCGGTAAGAGCCCTGCACGACGCCTTCCAGTTGGATAAAAAGGGTCTTACCAAAGACGACGCAACGCCGACCCCATGAGGATCTATTCCTCCAAACAGAGTTGGCTTCTCCTTTCCTTGGCCTCGTCGCTCTTCTTGGTCTCGCTTTTTATCTCCCTATCAGAGAAGCCAAGTTCTGATGATACTCACCAAGGGAATCCATTGAACATCGCCATCGAGGTCGTTGGGGAGATTCCCAATCCGGGCATCTACTCGTTCCCGAGGGAGGTAACCGTGGAGCAGGCGCTCCTCAAGGCGGGAGGAATCAGAGGGGGAAAAATCGGTAATCTCCAGGTGCTCAATAGCACCCTCAATACCGGGTCCAAGATCGCCGTGATAAGAGACCAAAAACAGATCCTAACCATAGAATTAGCCCGAATGGAGCCTGATAAGTGTATCGTATTCTCCATCCCCCTAAACCTCAATGAGGTGGAGGAACACCATCTAACCCTTATTCCTGGCATCGGCCCCCGGTTGGCGGAAAGGATCGTCCAATATCGTTCTAAAAAGGGAGGCTTTCGGAAAATCGAGGAGCTGAAGAACATCAGGGGAATCGGTGAGAAAAAATTGCGAAACCTTGAGCGATATCTTACGATTCCAAGGGGATAAGGGGAGGTTCATGTATCTATTCACTCCCTCGTCCTTTTATATCTTCCCATCTTCATAAGTTGAGACACCAAGAGCGCCCCACCTCCAATGACGAAGATTGCTCCAACATAGGGGTGACTCCCGTCGAATATCATAAAGAGCCCCACAATTGCCAGAACAATTGGGAAGACCACCTTTCCAAATCGTTTCGCCCCTGGATATTCCTTCATCCCTTCCCCCTGTTACTATCCCACATGCTAATATAGATAACAAACTCGCCTCGAGATGACAAGATCTCACGAAATCTTTGTCGCATTGCATACAGCCCCCCAGCAAATTCCCCAAAGGGACAAAGGTGCCCTCCAGAAGCTCAAGAACCCTTCTCCTGCCTTTCTGGAGCTTTCCTGACTTTTATTGACAGTATTTTTATAACCTGTTGATTAAAAAACATTTTTTATCTTTGATAAGGGAACACCGGAAACTCCAGATGCCTTTTCCTTGAAAGTATTCCCTCCATTTCTTATTATTTAAAGATCTCGGGTCGAGAAATTAGGCCGAAAAACCAGATGCAATGGGAGAATTGGTGGAATGGAGTATAAGGTGAAAGTCCTGGGACTTTTTGGAAGTCCCAGGCGAGGGGGAAATACAGACATACTGCTGGAAGAGATGCTCAAGGGGGCTGAGGAAGCGGGGTTACAAATAGAGAGGATCATCATCTCCCAACTCAAGTTTTCCCCCTGTATAGAGTGTCACGGGTGTGATGAGACGGGGGAGTGTGTCCTCAATGACGACATGGAGAAGGTCTACCCGAAGCTTGTGGAGGCGGATTGCATCATTCTGGCTTCCCCCATCTTCTTTTACGGGGTCACCGCGTGGACAAAGGCTTTCATAGACCGCGTCCAGTCCCTATGGGTGAGAAAATATCGTTTGAAGTTGCCACCGGAGGAACCGGGAAGGAGGAGAAAGGGATTTTTTATTTCAGTGGGGGCCACCAAGGGAGCGAGGCTCTTTGATGGTGCCATGCTCACCGTGAAGTACTTCTTTGACGCCGTAGGCGCGGATTTCGCAGGACAGCTACTTTTCAAGGGCGTCGAGGACAAAGG
>DAOVGJ010000013.1 GCA_030672465.1 Pseudomonadota bacterium
AAAAGCTCTGAGTGCGAAATTATTCAGTGTTGCAGTGCTGCAGTCATGCGGTTAGGGCGCTGTATATTCTATAGATAGCATCTTACATAGTTGTGCATGATTCAAACGAGGATTAAATCCTAAATTCGAAGCACTAAATACTAAACAATATCTAAATCCAAAACGTTTTGGCAATTTGGTCATTAGTGCTTTGTATTTGTTTAGGGTTTAGAAATTAGTATTTGGAATTTGTTTGTAATATCTTCCATACGCAAATATTTGTGTCTTCATATATAATGATTTATGGGAAGAAATAGTGCCGGGGCGGTCTTTGCAGTGAAGCGAACTTGAGGATGGTCGAAAAAATATTTTGAGCAGCAAAGAGCGATTTTTTCGGAAACCTCATGAAAGTTATCTTCTTAACGCATCAGCGCCCCCAGGGTTATCGAATTCAGCACTATTTTCCCTCCTTAAGGCATCAGGGGGTGGAGGTCGATCTGAGGGTAATCCCTCGGGGGAGGATGAGTCGCTCCCGACTCTTCGGCGAACTTCCGGCATATGATGTCGTTTATATCCAGAGGAGGCTGTTGGCTTCCCTCGATCTGTTCTTCCTCCGAAAGGCCTCAAAGAGGCTGGTTTACGATTTTGACGACGCGGTGATGTACCGCTCATCGAGGCATTCGAACCAGTTCTCCCTCTCGAGGAGATGGGCCTTTAGGCGGATGGTGAGGATCAGTGACGCCGTTATTGCGGGAAATCAATTCCTCAAGGGGGAGGCGTTGAAGTATGTGGGAGAGGGGAAGGTTACCGTGGTCCCGACCGCCGTGGATATGGAAAGGTATCCACCAAAGGAGTATGGGAAGCCTCGGGATTCGATCACCTTGGGCTGGATTGGCAGCGGGTCCACCCTTTGGTATCTTCGAAACCTGATTCCAGTGTTGGAGACCCTTTGCCGCAGGTACCCTCAGCTCAAACTCAAGGTCGTATCCGATGAGTTTTTCGATTTCTCCCCGGTTCCACTTGTGAAGAAGAAATGGGCTTTGGAGGATGAGGTTTCGGATCTCCAAAGCTTCGATATCGGTTTGATGCCCTTAACCGAAGATGTTTGGTCCCAGGGAAAATGTGGATTGAAGGCGGTGCAATATTCGGCGGCGGGAATTCCCATCGTCTGCTCCCCCATAGGAATCAATCGGGACATCGTGGAGGATGGGTTGAATGGATATTGGGCCTCCACGGATGCCCAGTGGGTGGAGAGGATTTCCCGATTGGTCGAGGACCCTCCATTGAGGGTCCAGATGGGGATGGAGGGACGGAAGCGGGTGGAAAGGTCCTTTTCGGTGGATGTCACCTCGAAGAAGGTCTACGATCTCTTTCTTAGGCTCTGCACGGGGGGATGAATTGAGAGAAGCGGTCGTCAATTATGTGAAATGGGTCATCGGACGCTATCCCTTGGAAGATCCGATACTGGATACCTGCGCGGGTTGGGAACCCAACTTATACGAGCCCCTCTTTTCCGGATACGAATATGTCAAACAGGACATGCAGAACTATGATCCGCCCTGTATCGATATTATCTGTGACGTGTGTGATATGAAATCCATCCCTAATGCCAGCATTGGCGTGGTGCTGAATATGGAGTCCCTGGAGCATATCGCATATCCACAAAAGGCCATCGATGAGATTTATCGGGTTCTGAAGCCCGATGGATTCCTCATCCTGACCACGGTGATGCACTTCAAAATTCACCGAACGCCGAAGGATTACTGGAGGTTTGCCCCCGATGGTTTGGAATTGCTGCTGAGGCGGTTCAAAATAGTGGATTGCACCCTTGAGGGAGGGTTCAAAAGGCCCAAGGGAATATGGGTGACCGCCCAAAAGGTTCTGGAAGGGGAGGGGTTGGGGAAGCTCCCCGAAATTCGGGCCGTAAAAAGCGATGATTGGCTACCGAATAAGCTTAAGCGTCGTATGTTCAGGGGTTTGGAGAGGATAAGGGAAAATATCCTTTCGCTCAGGGGCTGAGGCCGAGAAGTAGTGAATAGAAAGCAAATGCCATTGGTTCGCCTATCAATAAAGGGATACCGGGGATTGGTGCGGGAAGACCTCAGGGATATGTTCACCGATGATTTCCTCGGGAATATCGAGGCCGCCGTTGTGAGGAAAGGGGGTCAGACCATAAAGGACTCCCGGGTAAGGTGGGCGGCCATTTTCTCCGGCCCAGATGGTCTAGCCCTTTTCGTCAAGAAATTCAAGGTGAAGGATTGGAAGGAACGGTTCAAATACCTCATTTGGCCCTCGAAGGCAAAGAAGGAGTGGGAATTCTCCTTGGCCTTTCGGACAAAAGGGGTGTGGGTTCCCGGCCCCATTGGCCTGATGGAGCGGAGGCGATGGGGGTTCTTGGAGGAAAGCCTCTATGTTTCCGAGGCAATCGAGGGCGCCCAGCCATTAATGGATTTTTTTAAGGAACGGTTTGGTGAGGGGGATTTGAAGGGGGAGGGGGAGAAGAGGAGAATAGTCCGTCTGTTAGGGGATACCGTGAGGCGCATCCATGAGGGTGGACTCTTTCACGCCGACCTGCACACGGGCAATTTCTTGATACGGAAAAGCGGAGAAGGAGCCTTGTACCTCATCGACTTGCATCGGGCCCGGATGCGGAAAACCCTTTCCCAACGGCAACGTTTGTGGAATATCGCCCAACTCTTTTATTCCTTGAATTCATTGCTTGATCAAGAAGATAAGGGGATTTTCCTCGAAGCTTATGGCGGAAAGGAAATGGACCTCTCCATGTCTCAGACCCTTTTGATGAGGGTGGAGGGATTAGCCGATCGGATAAAGAAGCGCCATCAAAGGAGCAGGGCGAAACGGTGCCTGAGGGAGAGCACCCTGTTTACCTCACATCGTTGGAATGGGTACAGGTTGTACCGAAGCCGGGATATTTACGTGGATACCCTCATGGAGATGATCAACACCCATCGGGAAATTGTGAAGAACTCCCCATCGCTCCTGCTCAAGAATTCCCCCAAGACCGTTGTCTCGATGGTGGAAACACCCGGTGGATTGGGCTCCCGCACCTGTGTGAAACAGTATCGATACGTAACGGCATGGGGGAGAATAAAGGATTGCTTTCGATATTCAAAGGGGAAGATCTCCTGGATAGCAGCCAATGAACTTTTCAGGCGGGGGATATCCACTCTGAAACCCTTGGCCTACGTAGAAAAGACGCGTCTCGGACTCTTGGTGGAGAGCTTCTTCCTCATGGAGTCCCCGGCCGACTATCTCGAGATGGACCGTTATCTCATCAAATCATTCGGAAATGGGCCATCAGGGGATATGACCCTCAAAAAGAGGTCCTTCATACGCCAATTCGCCCAATGCATTGGTCGCCTCCATCGGTCCGATATATTCCACAGTGATCTGAAGACGTGTAACATCCTGGCCCGAGAGCGCCCGGGGGGTTGGGATTTCAGTTTCATCGATCTGGATGCAGTCCACCTTGAGACGGAGGTTAATTCCCGAAGGGCTCTGAGAAATCTGGTCCAGATCAACTGCTCCACACCGGGATTTTTGGGTTATGCCGACAGGATACGGTTTCTGACATGGTATCTCCAGATACATTCCATTCCGATGCAAAAGCGGGATTTGATCAAGGCCATCCTGGAGGAGAGTCAGAAGCGGGGCGTGGTCTATGTCTCCCCTGAGGGGGACGTAACGGAAGAGGTATTTACGAGATGAACGCGGAATTGCGGCCCGACCTTTCCGTTATCATCGTCAACTGGAACACCAAGGAGCTGCTCCTGAATTGCCTGGAGTCCTTTTATCGAACCGTAAAGGGGTTCACCTTCGAGATCTTTGTCGTGGATAACGGGTCCAATGATGGAAGCCCCGATTCGGTTAGGAGGAAATTTCCCGAAATCGAGCTCATCCAAAACCAAAGGAACCTCGGGTTTGCCAGGGCCAATAACGAAGCCCTCAGGAGAAGCAAGGGGAGATATGCCCTGTTGTTGAATACCGACGTCATCCTGACCGATGGTGCCGTCGAAAAATTGGTGGAATTCATGGACCATAATCCCACCGTTGGCGTCGCCGGAGGACAGCTCATCAACGTGGATGGGTCCAAGCAAAACTCCTTCGATAATTTCCCCTCCCTCACCGCGGAAGCGTTAAACAAGAGCCTCCTGAGAATGCTTTTCCCCCAAAGGTATCCCAGCAAACGAGTCAACTACAGCATCCCCATCGATGTGCATTCGGTCATCGGGGCATGTATGATCGTCCGGTCTCGGTCCATCCAGGAAGTGGGCCTGCTGGATGAGGACTACTTCTTCTTCCTGGAGGAGACGGATTGGTGTTACCGGATGAGGCGCCGGAGATGGCGGGTATGCCATGTGCCCCAAGCAGAGATCATTCATCTCCAGGGGAGAACGGCAAATCTGGTGAGGGACAAGGCCAAAATAGAATATTATCGATCCCTCTACCTCTTCTTTAAGAAACATAAGGGGGTAGTGAGGTCCCTGATGCTAAGGGGTTTCCTTTTTACGAGATTCTGCGTTGATTTTCTCCTGACGTTCCTCTCCTGTCTGTTCACGGCCTTTCGAAGGGAGAGGCTCAAGAGGAAGCTGGGCATCTACGCCAGGCTCATCTATTGGCACATGAGGCTGTGCCCGGAGGGAATGGGGTTGGGGGAAGGGTAGATGGGGGGCAGAGAGAAATCCCTCGGGCTTGTCCCGTTATCCAGAGATGAGATCTACGAGAAGATCGTCCAGATGCTCTCGGGGCAGCCGAAGGGAAGGCTATTGGACGTTCCCACGGGGACAGGGGTGCTGGCGGATCGCTTGCAAAAGATGGGGTTTGATGTCTCCTGTTGCGATATCCAACCCTCCTTCTTTGCTGCCAAGGATTTAACGGTCCAATTCGGCGACATGAGCAAACATCTTCCCTATGAGGCTGAATATTTCGACTACATCATCTGCCTCGATGGTCTCGAACACGTGGAGAACCCATTCAACGCCATCAAGGAATTTAGCCGGGTCATCAAGAAGGGGGGGAGG
>DAOVGJ010000168.1 GCA_030672465.1 Pseudomonadota bacterium
ACATGAGGGATCAGTTGAAAATTCAAAGGAGGTGGTGATAAAAAGGGGACTTAGTAGATTAACAGAGTATTATTAATGAGAGTTTTTCAAGAAAATTTAGATGAAGGAGGTAATTATGATGAACCTAAAATTAAGAGCTAATTTTTTTGGTACTATGTGCATTTCGATTTTGATTTCTGCGCTTCTCTGCTTGACTGTCGGGGAGGCGACCGCGGCGAAATTTATCAGACTTAAGTCTTCCTCTCTCGGAGGATCATGGTATGCCGGAGGGGCGGCATGGGCAAAGCTCATTACTGATAACTATCCAGAATACGTAGCAATCAATGTGGCTGCACCAGGGTTGGATAATGAGAGCCTCAAGCGATTGGCCCGAAAAGAATGTGAACTCGTCTTTTTGACCGGGCCCGGCGCCTATAATGCATACAAGGGAGTACCCCCCACCTGGAAAAAACCACAGAAGATTAGCGGCCTCTTTGGCCTTTGGCCAGGTGTCATAAACGTGATTGTTATGGCAGACTCTAAATTCAAGGCTTTGCAGGATTTAAAGGGGGCAAGCATTGCGACCTATATCCCCGGAGATATCAACGGAGAGCAGGTTCTTGCTCTCCTGAAACATCATGGCATCGGGGAAAAAGATGCAAAGTTCTACAGGATAATGAAGGCGGATGCCTCAAGGATGTTTATCGACAAACGGGTAGACGCGATTATCTACTACTTCGGCTATGGGCATGCTAACTTGAAGGAAATATCGGCCTCCCGAAAAATCAGATTTTTGCCCCCGGATCCAGAGATGGTAAAGGGATTTATGAAGGAAAATCCTTTTTACTATATCGGCGAGTTTGGGGAAGAGTTTGGCGTGCCGAATCAAAAACAGCTTATCGGCCCTTACCTGACTGGCTGTCGAGCTGACGCACCCGTCGACATGATCTACAAGGTCGTGAAAGCGTGGTTTGATAACCTCGATTGGTTGAAAAGGGTTCTCCCCTCGAACATTCCGTACATGAATGTAAAGAACCCTCGCGCAGGAGTACCCCTCCCTCTTCACCCGGGTGCTGAAAAGTATTTCAAGGAAGCTGGGATAATTAAATAGGGTTTGTTGGGCAAGAAGATGCTGAACCTATTCCACACCAAAGAGTAGGGAGTAGTGCATTCTTTCAGGCGGCACAGCTCTTAGCCATGTGCCAAACTCACAATTAACTATGCGGTCGATGGAAAAGATACAGCAGGAAGATATGAGGACCAGGAATCAAGGACCTGGAGGCAGTGTTGAGACCAGTGGGGGGAAGACGGGTCCCGTTGTAGAAGGTGTAAACATATACGACGATGACGATATTAAGGGGATGCCGAAATTTGGCGGATTCACGAAAATTTTCATCTATTTGGTTGGGGTCTTGGTAAGCTGCCTTTCGATATATGAGGCGGTTTGGGGCAATTTTGAACCCGCACTTCAGCGGCCATTGCAT
This sequence comes from Pseudomonadota bacterium, assembly GCA_030672465.1. Classification (GTDB taxonomy): domain Bacteria; phylum Desulfobacterota; class BSN033; order WVXP01. The sequence goes on from DAOVGJ010000168.1 coordinate 1,464, forward strand.
CTGTTTCTAATGTGCGTGCTCACTTTGCTGCTGTACCCTTCCGGATTTTTCAAATTCGGAAGCTTAAAAGAGGGATTGACAAATATTGCTCTTATTTTCCTCCTTTTCGCGTCCTGCCTTTGGGCATTTAATAGTTGGACCCCCCTGTATATCGACCCTTATCCGACAACCTTCGGCATTGTGATGGGCATTATCTGTATACTTCTTGTTTTGGAGGCCACCCGGCGGGCAGTTGGAATACCCATGGCAATTATGGGTATTGCGATGCTTGGGTACTGTTTTGTCGGACCTTATTTGCCTCGGTTTTTGGCTCATCCCGGATTTTCCCTCGAGAACGTGGTGGTCCATACGGTAGTCGGAACCGAAGGGATGATGGGGCTCCTTTTGAGCATAAGTGTTAACCAGATCATTTTCTTCATGATGTTTGCCGCGTTTTTGATGGTATCCAATTCCACCGGTCTTTTCATGAATTTGTCCAAGGCAATCGCTGGAGGTTATGCAGGTGGTCCAGCCAAGGTTGCCGTAGTAGCCAGCGGATTTATGGGAATGATTTCGGGAAGCGCCAGCGGCAATACGGCGACGACCGGGGCGATTACGATTCCTTTAATGATTTCAATGGGCTTTAGGCGTTATATCGCCGCCGCCATTGAAGCAGTCTCTTCAACCGCGGGACAATTCATGCCACCGATCATGGGGGCATCGGCATTCGTTATCGCCGAATACACGGGGGTCAGTTACTGGGGGGTATGCATTGCGGCTTTTGTCCCCGCGGTTATCTATTTTGTCGCTATGTTCTTAGTTGTTGATATTGAGTCGAGAATGGAGGGATTACGAGGGTTACCCAAATCAGAGCTTCCACAAATATGGGATACCCTTAAAAAAACAATTCCCTTGGTTATCCCCATAGCTGTTTTAGTAATCCTTCTGTCGAAACGGTACAGCCCTCAGTGGGCTATATTGAATTCCCTCATCGTTCTCGGCCTTATTTGCTTGCCGATCAAAGCCCAAAGAATGGGTATCAAAAAGATAGCCCGGGGACTTTCCCTTACGGCCAAGATATTAATTCCCATTGCCACCTCGTGTGCTACATGCGGAATGATAGTCGGAGTCATGTCGCTGACTGGGTTGGGCAACCGCCTCTCCTATATGATTATATCGATATCTCAGGGCTCTTTAATGATCGGCTTGCTCTTTACTATGTGCATATCGATCCTCATCGGAATGGGACTCCCGACCCTCGGAGCATATGTCGTTTTGGCTACTCTCGGAGCCCCGGCTCTAAACCAATTGGGCGCCCCTTTGCTGGGAGCTCACCTCTTCATCTTCTATTTTGCCGCCATTTCTGCAATAACGCCTCCAGTTTGTCTTGCGGCTTTTGTCGGTGCTGGGATTGCCGGGGCAGACCCGATGAAGGTGGGCTTTCATGCCATGCGCATCGGGATGATAAAGTATGTCATCCCTTTTATGTTTGTATTCCGGCCGGGCATGCTCCTCGAAGGTTCCTTTCAGTCTATTGTACTGAATATTTTCGAGATGATCGTGATTATTGTGCCAATCTCTGTATTGGCCCAAAGATACTGGCTTCAAAAAATCACCTTATTGGAAGCTGCGCTTTTCCTTGGAAGCATCGTTCTGGTGTTCCCGCTCTCCTTAAAAACCCTCCCGCTTGCCGTTCTCTGTGAAGTTCTGGCAATAGCCATTCATATCATGCGGTACAGGAGAAACTTGGTTTTAAAACCTCAACCCATTAATTAATAAAGGTAATAGAAAGGAGGAAGACATGGAAAAAACAAGGAAACTAATAATCATTGTATTGGCAGTATTTTGCTCCTTAGTTTTCTCTGTCACGGTTATGGCCGAAGGCCTGTCCTTTGACATCACTCCAAAGGCAGAGCTAAAAAAGGTTTCGATGTACCTCAAAAAAATCAGGAAGAAGTCAACCGAAAAAGCAGTTGTCTTTGACGTTACCGTTAAAAATACCACCTCGGTGCCCCACTTATACAGCGTGACAGTTTTTATACCCGGGGTCGGTGCCGGTCAGGGTTTCGTCCCGGCCAAAGGCGATAAGAAGCTGGCTCCTCAAGCCGAAGGGACCGCATCCATTGGAATTATTTCTCCGGGATTTCCGACAGAGGCTTACACCCTCAAGGTTGAGGTGATAGAAGCACGGTAACGAATGATCATTCTAGGGCCATCACTGCGGGGACCTTAAGGTTCTCCGAGGGCCCGAATGACACCACATTTGTTTTTCAGCTTAGATTTCTTTTGAAAATCCGAGGGAGGGGTAAACGTAAACTCCTTTAAAGGGGAAGGGTTACTTTTCCCGAGAGGGGTTAACACGCCGAATTTGGAGATGATACGTGAATGGAAGAAAAAATTTTGTACAAAATTGAAGAAAGAGAAAAAGAACTCGTTGAGTTATTGAGAAAAGTGATTCGAATTCCCAGTTTGACAGGAGAGGAAGGTGAAGCGCAGGAGTTTCTCGCCAGTTATTTAAAAAACCTGGGAATGGGAGTAAGCATCTGGGAACCTGACATAGAGGAGATCTTCAATACGTTTCCAGAAGTAGCGCAATATCCATCCCATTGGGAACATGATCTCATATTGCCCTATGACACATTGCCTTCCTATGAGGAACTGGTTAAGACCGGGAACATAAAGCTTCTCAACTACAAAAATCGCCCGAATGTAGTAGGAATCCTGAAGGGAAAAGGAGGGGGGAGATCCCTTCTCTTGACCGGTCATATCGATAACGTAACGGTGGAGCCAAAAAGCGACTGGGCACATGATCCTTTTGGTGCTGAAGTCATAGACGGAAAAATATATGGCCGAGGGGCTTCAGACATGAAGGGGGGATTGATTGCATCCCTTTCGGCGATCCAGAGCCTGATTGAGGCAGATGTTCCGTTAACAGGCGACGTGATATTTGCGAGTGCGGTTAACGAAGAGCATTCCGGAAATGGCACGTTGTCAATGATTTGCAAGGGAACCACGGCGGATGTGGCTATTGTTGCTGAACCGTCTGAAAATCAGATCTTTGTTGCCACTCCTGGGGATGTTTACTGGCAATTGACCGTTGAGGGAATCCCACGATCACCGGGTGCCCGCTGGGAGGGCAAAGAGATGGTCGGGATCAGCGCCATCGAAAAATTGCCTTTAGCCATTCAAAGCCTCCTCAAATTAGAAGAAGAGCAGAACAAAATGAAACCCGATCCCCTCTATGGGACAAAAAATCCCTTTTCATGCGTGATCGGAGAAGTTAGTGGTGGGACATATACCACGGTTACAGCAAATCAGTGTGTTCTCAGAGGCTGCATGTATTTCGCTCACGGGCTCGGTTCAGTGAATAAAATCATGGATCAAATAAAAGAATACATTCTAAAGGGAACCCAATCAGATTCATGGTTTGAGCAGCATCCCGTGAAGACGGCTTTCCTTCATCACCGAAACAGTTCAAAAATCAACAAAGATCATCCGGTTGTTGAAATCGTTTATGATTCCACCAAGGCTTCCAGCGGGAAATATCCGTCAGTTCTGGGATCACCCTATTGTGCAGATATGGATATGTTGGTGAATCAGGGAAAGATTCCGACGATAATCTACGGACCAGGGACTATTGCCCATGCACACAAAGCCAACGAACTCATATCCATTGATGAATATATCTCATGTGTAAAAGCTTTGGCTCTCAGTATCTATAGGTGGTGCAAATAAGGATATCTTCGTAAGCCAACTCAATTCATTCAACGACGACCCCCAGGTTTCAAACCAAGTGATTGAGGTTAATCCCTTATCTGATCTTTCCGGGGGGGCCGGATCCCCGTAAAGGAAAGATTAAAGCTCCTCGCTTTAACGAACGAAGAGTTCGCTGTTGGAAGGTCCTGGGAAGGTAGAGGCCTTGTTGGCGTGAAATAGTCTTCCCCTGCGTCGAGCTTAAGGGGCCACCTTGAGCCACGCATTAGATAATGAGTATCATTCTTAATAACCGATTTTAGCTTGGATAAAGTGGATATATTCACGTTGTCGGTCGGAAAAGGATTGGCCAAACGATGAAAGCCCTACGAAAACTCCGACGAGGGCCCGGTCATGTGGACCTCGTGAATATTGACTCCCCTCGGCCCCGAGAAGGGGAGGTAATTGTAGAGGTCCAATACGCAGGTATCTGTGGGACAGATATCCACATTCTGCACGACCTCTATCCAAAGGCCCGTCCTCCCGTTACCTTGGGGCACGAGTTCTGCGGTGTCATATCGGAGTTAGGTCCCAACGTCCAAGGGTGGAAAGTGGGGGATAGGGTTACCGTGGAGTCCGCCGCTGATTTCTGCAGGGTTTGTGAATTTTGCAGATCGGGTCAAACGCAACGATGTGAGAAAAGACAGGGCTTTGGATCTGGAAGGGATGGGGCATTCGCATCCTTTGCGGCCACGCGTCAGGATGGTCTTTATCGGCTCCCCGATCCTGTTTCATTTCAGGAAGGAGCTCTGTGCGAGCCTTTGGCTTGCGCCGTACATGCGGTTATGGAAAGGAGCTCCATCGAGCCGGGGAAAACGGTGCTTGTAACGGGACCTGGTCCAATTGGCCTATTAGTCCTCCAGGTTGCAAAGGCCGTGGGGGCGATGGTCGTCATCTCAGGTACTCAACGAGATGAGGAAAGGCTCAAACTGGCAGAACGGATGGGGGCAGATCATTGCGTTCGGATTGACCAACAAGATCTGCATCCGCTGATTCATGAGCTCACGAGCGGAATGGGAGTGGATGCGGCTTATGAATGTTCTGGGGCTATGGGTGCATTAAGCGACTGCTTGCAAGGGGTGCGGAAGGGGGGCGAGATCGTTCAAGTGGGGCTCTTCGGGCACACCATTGAGCTGAACTATGACGACGTCACCTTCAAGGAGGTCCAGATCAAAGGATCATTTACCCATAATCGAGGAACGTGGAAGAAGGCAATAGAATTATTGAGAGACCGGAAAGTAGACTTAGCTTCCTTGGTGTCTGGGGAATTTCCCCTGGATCAGTGGGAGGAGGCGTTTCGACTTTTCGAGAAGGGAATAGGATTGAAGTATCTCCTCTATCCCATCGATTGAATGTATAGGTAGTGTCAGATTCCGAAGCCAGTTGGTTTCATGATGGCAGCGAGACTTTTCGTGCCAGGTCCAGGGGATTTAACCGAAGGGGATGTGAAAAAGATTTACCAGGGAGGCTTTTAGCATGGAACGCTCAGAGAATTTATTTTCGCTTCACGGGAAGGTGAGCATTGTTACGGGAGCTGGGCGAGGATTGGGGTATGGTATTGCCCGCGCCCTCGCTGGTGCTGGATCGGATTTGATCGTGGTGAGTCGATCCACTCATGAACTCGAGCATGTTTCTCAAGAAATCATAACGAAGACCAAAAGGAAAGTTCTTCCCCTCTCCCTCGATTTAACCAGGGAAGGGGAGATAGAAAGGCTGATTAAGGCCGTTTTGGATAAATTTGGGAGGATTGATGTATTGGTGAACAACGCAGGCACAAATATCCGAAAACCATTTCTTGAGATTACACAAAAGGAGTTCGATGACGTTGTTCACCTTAACCTGAGGGCTGTTTTCTTCCTCACTCAGGCTATAGTAAAGAAAATGATGAAACAAAAAAAGGGGAAAATCATCAACATTGCCTCTTTGGGGAGTCAAATTGGACTCCGTAACATTTCAGTTTACACGGCGACCAAGGGCGGTATTGCCTCTTTAACCAAAACGTTAGCACTGGAACTGGCGCCATATAACATAAACGTCAATGCGATTGCCCCAGGTTATTATCGGACCAAGATGACTGAGGCAGTTTTTCAAGACGAAGATCGATACCGGTGGATCCTGTCTCGAATTCCAATGGGAAGAGTAGGAGTACTTGAGGATCTTGAGGGCACGGCAATCTTTCTTGCATCTTCAGCTTCAGACTACGTTACCGGACAAATCGTATTCGTAGATGGCGGCTGGATAGCTGGCTAATTCTAAACTGGGTGTTGCCCTGGTTCCCGGAGGGTGTCCTCAAGGTACAGGCTCGGTCTTCTGTCTTCAGGCGCCCTATCAAAACTTTCAACA
>DAOVGJ010000066.1 GCA_030672465.1 Pseudomonadota bacterium
GGACCGGTTCGGATTTGACGTCCAGGCCGAGGAGTTTGGGTATACCCAAAGCCATCAAGTCGCCATCAACGTGAAGGCATTCGGCGGGGGGGAGAAGGTCTCCAGGACCCTCGAGATGAACGACATCATCCTCAATATGAACATGTTGCCCCATGAACCGCTCAGCGCCCATGACCACCCGGAGGGAGTCAGGATCGGAGTCCAGGAGATGACGCGATTCGGGATGGGAGAGGAGGAGATGACCCGCATCGCCGAACTCATCAAGGAGTGTATCGTCGAGAAGAGATCGATGAAGGAAGAGGTTAATCGGTTCAGGTCCCAATACCAAGAGGTTAAATACAGCTTCGATGAGCCTGCACGGAGGAAACCGGAACTGTTGGAAGTCAAGGCAACATAACGGAGGTAAGGAAAATGTTTGGGCTCGGACTGCCCGAGATGATCGTCATTGCCATTATCATACTCCTGATATTCGGGGCGAAAAGGCTTCCGGAGATCGGAAAGGGCCTGGGGAAGACGGCGAAGGAGATCAAGGACATATCCAAGGAAATGAAGAAGGGTAAGGAGAAGAAACCGAAGGAAGGAGACGAAGGGGCAGAACCCCCTGAGAAGGACAAGGGGAAGGAAACCCTGCTGGATGACATCAAACCCGTGGTGAAAGACCTAAAGGAGATCAAGGAGAAGGCCGACAAGCTCAGAAAGTGGACCCGATTACTGAAATAAGCCCTTATCGATTCTTCTTCACGACCTTTGCCATGTATTCCGCACCCCTCTCAATGGCATACTCAACGGTATCATCCGTTCCCGAGGACTTCGCATTTACGTCCTGCTTCAAGACCACGCTGCCCTTTTCACCATTTATAAACTTACAGTTGAATTGAATTGAGGCACTCCCGAACCATTCCCCTCCCGGAATGAAGCTCTTCCCTACTCGCCTCCCGACCGTAGGCAGGACGTAGGAAAGGATCTCCGCATCGAGGAGCACCACCCCGGCCTTCGAGGAGGGCATTTTCGTGGTGATCTTCTTAAACCACTTATACTTGGCATTGTAGCGCTGCAGCTGTCTCAAGAGGGAATCCTTGAGGTTGGACGCATACCTTTCCGGTATACCGGCATCGGGCCTGACAGTCACATTATTAACCACGAGAGTATCAAACCCCTTAAGGCGTTTCTTTGCCACAGCTTGCCCATGAAAGCAAAATACTATTATGACTGCCACCAAAACCATAAACCATCCAAACCGCTTGCCCATGACAAATACCTCCTTGATTTGGTAGTGGAAATGGACCTTCCCCATCCCTCCCTAAGGGAACGATTAAGCAAATAATAAGCCAAACTCTCTACCCCGTCAATAATTTTAGAGCGATTTCCGAAACAGGGGAGAGCATCACACAACGTGCCCCCGATGGATTACCGTACGATAGTTCATCTCCTGACGCTCGCCTTGAAAGCCATGGAACCACTATGCTACTATTCGATTCTAAATACCTTTGAGGGATGCCCTTTGATGCCCGATCTTTGGGGTATCAGGGGATGGGATCCGCCGGAGAGAACTCGGCGCGGATCATACCATTTCGGGAAAAGGGTGGAGGGTTTATCCTTATGGAAACGCTACCTTCTTATAAGACCTGCTTTGTTTGTGGCAAGGAAAACAGTCATGGATTGCGTCTCCAATTATTCGCCGACCAACATTCGGTGAGGGGGATTTTTAGGCCTCGGGATTTCCTCTGTGGGTACCCGGGGATAGTCCATGGCGGTATCCTGGCCTCAGTGGCCGATGAAGTGATGTGGTGGGCCGCCAGTTGGAAGAAGGCCTCCTCCTGTGTCACCGTGGAGCTGAACGTCAAATACCTCAAGCCAGCTCCCACTGACGGGGAGTATGAGTTGATTGCCCAGGTGAAGAACGAAAAGAAGAGGATTGTGGAAGTCGAAGGGGAGGTGAGGGATAAAGGAGGGCAGATCTATGCCGCTGCCTGGGGGAAGTATCTCATCTTCACCGGTGAAAAAAATCGGGAGACCATCCCGCTGCAGGATTTTACAGGCTGTAGCGAGGAGGTGAGGGAACGATATTTGAAGAATCCCTGACTTGTTCAATCCATCACGAATCCTCCCTGTAAGCCCTTTGCTCAGAAATCTAGGAAAAAGTCGCGCTTCGCCACTCAAAACATTTTTTCGACCATTCTAAAGCTTTGCACCACTGTAAATCCAAACCTCGCCCTTCAGGCTCAAACGGTGGCGTCGCGGTTCTGCAGTGTTGCAGTGCTGCGGTCATGCCGTTATGGGGTGTACATTTTAGTTCAATTACGTGGTAAATTCGCACTCAGAGCTTCCTTTTTCAGTGGTCTACCTCAATTCCAAAAGGGAAAGGGAGATCTATCGACACCCCGGAGTCTTTGGATAATGGGGCATCTCAGGGAGAATCGGTGGGAGGTGCCTCTGGTGTGGAATCCATGGAGGTTGGGCGGTTTTTACGCCTGAAGCCCAGATACAGGAGCGTGATGGGGGCCAGCCAGAATGTTAAGGCATGGGCCCAAAAGGAATGCCCCAATTTTCTTGCTACCTTACCCCATATCCAACCGCACAACAAGAAGAACGCCCCATAGTATGAAATCCCGATGACGAGCTCAAGGGTTTCATTGCCCACCTGGATCAACAAACCCAACAAGAGGATGGAGATGATAGCGAACACAATGGCCCAAAAGGTGAGGGCAAAGGCCCAAAAGGAGTAACCGAGCTTGTGGCCTACCCTCCCCCAGGCCCAACTGTCGAGGAAAAACAGCCCCCCGAAGAAAAGGATCGATATGATCACCTCAACGGTCTCTCCCATTACTGCTCCTCCCGCGGGCTTCAGGACGGCGCCGGATAGATTCGGATCTCACTCTCCATACCATAACTTGGATTGGGAGACAATCCTTTTCCTGGTGTCCTCTCCAAACTCAGCAAACTGCCGTACCCTTTTTCGATTTCTTTGCCCCTCGTGTTTTTATTACACTATAGTGTTGAAAAGTTTCGATCAATGGTTTAAAAGGCTGGGTGGTAACTTCAAAGGAGGCCCCAATGGAAAAGAAGATATTCGATGCTCTCTTCAAAAGGGTGGAATGGGAGCCTTATGCTCAACTTCTGGGACTGAGGCTCAAGAAGGTGGATAAGGGTTATTCCCTCGTGGAAATAACTATTAGGGAGGAGATGCAAAACATCTTGGGAAATACCCATGGCGGGGCCATCTTTTCCCTCATCGACGAAGCCTTCGAGACAGCTTCGAATTCCCACGGCACCATTGCCGTAGCGCTCAACATGAATGTCACCTTTATTGCCCCTCCGTCTCCGGGAGATGTCTTGCAAGCCGAGGCGAAGGAGATCAATCTCACCCCACGGACCGCCACCTACCTCATTAACGTAACCGGCAAGGGGGATCGACTCATCGCCACCTGTCAGGCATTGGTCTATCGCAAAAAGGAGATGCTGCCTTTTATGGAGGAGTAGCTCCTTGCGGTATAAAAAGGAAGGGATTGCGGGGTAGTAGGGAAATGACCTCCTGTTAACCATACCTCTTCATCAGGGCCTCGTAGGCCCTCTGAATGGCCAACAGCTTCCTATGTGCCATTTCTTGAAATTCCTTCCCGAGATGGGTCACCTTATCGGGGTGATACTTGGCTACTGCCCTTCGGTACGCCGCCTTGATCTCATCGGTGGAGGCATCAGGCCTTACCCCGAGGATTTGAAAGGGATCCCTTTCCTCATGGTCGCTGGGAGCTTCTCTATTCCCTTGACCAGGTGATGGCCTCTTATATCTTCGATACCTTCGGTAGAAATCGCCGGGGGACTCTCCCGGCCGTCTGGCAGTGAGGAACCAAATGAGGACCCCGATCAAAAGGAGGTCGTCCACCCACCCCGGACCTACCAAAAAATCGGGAACCACGTCAAACGGGTTAAGGACGTACAGGAGGACCAAAATCAGGGGCAAAGCCCTCCGCAGCCAAGCCTTCATATCGTTACTGTCTTCCTTTTCGATGCGGGTTCAAGGGGCTCAAAGGCCGTGATCGGGGATCCAACCCCCCCGCGATTCGTCCCGCTATATCCGAGGACAGCTTCAAACCATCCACCAATTGCCCCTCTTCGACTCCCGGCACCAGAGAGGTATAGAGGATGACGGTAATTTTCCAGGTCCTCCTCGCCAAAGGATAGATGGATGGGATGGGTATCCGTTCGCTTAATGGATGAGCTTCTTTTTGATAAATCGTTTTATCCGGTGGTAAAAATAATCTACTTGGCACATCAGGGTTTTCTGTTTGCGCGCAATCCTCGACAACTCCTTCCCCTTAACCCCATCGCTGAAAAGGCTCAGTTCCCCGTTGGGCTCGACGATTTTTGTAAACCCCCCTTGGGCCTCCGCCTCCAAAACCCGAATCTGAACACCTTCCGAGGAGAAAATCTTCTCCGCCCTTCTCTCCGTTACATTAATCCATACCGAGATCCCCACTACGACGAGGATAAGGATAATAACGGAAGTAGATCGTTTCATGAACTTCCTTCGAAATCCTTATAAGAGAGAACAATATCCCATTCTATAGCAGCTTTTTTAAGGGCAGTCAATCATGCCTCGGTTTGAG
>DAOVGJ010000173.1 GCA_030672465.1 Pseudomonadota bacterium
TGATCAACCACCTGGGTGATGGTCCCTTCGTATCGATTCCTGGCGCTGGAGGCGAAGGGCTCCTTGGAGACGATGATATCCTCCGGGTTTACGGAGATGTAATTGGAGGGAGAGGATGAGAACTCCTGCGGGATCCAAATCCGTATCTTGCCCGTATCGAAATAGGGGCCGTCCGGAGAGGCCTTTATGGTGCCACCAAATAGATTATGCATTGTGGAGGGAACCATCCGCCCCTCAAAGAGGGGAAAGACGTGATGTGCGAGCCTGTATGCCTGGGGAAGGTTATGCGTGGTGAGAACAATGGTTGTTCCACGATCTGCATTGATGGCCGAGATGATTTCCTCAAGCTGGCCGATATGCCTGAGGTCCACGTTTGCCGTTGGCTCATCGAGAAAAAGGATCTTCGGATCGATAACCAGGGCCCTGGCAATGGCGACCAGTTGGGCCTCACCCCCCGAAAGCTCTCTTGCCTTCCTCTTTGCCAACCCCCGCAGGCCTACCTGCTGGAGGGCATCCTCGATGATGGCGGGCCGATTTTTCCTGGGAACCCCGCGAGCCCTCAACCCATAGGCGACATTTCCCTCCACCGTGGTGTTAAAGAGATAAGGGGTTTGGAGGGTCATGGCCATGGATCTCTGGATCTCCAGCCGACTGTCGTCCTCGTTATGGATGGGTTTCCCCTCGAAGAAGAGCTGCCCCCTGGTTGGCCGGATGAGAAGGTTCATGATGGAGAGAAGGGTCGTCTTCCCGGACCCGTTGGGCCCGACCACACCGTAGATATTTCCCCTTGGGATGGAGAGATGGGAAATATCCAAAACCATCTTTCCATTGTAACGGTGAGTCACATTCCTCAGTTCCAATTGAACCATTTCTCCAATCTCGCTCATGATCATCGACCTCTCACCTGAAGGAAGTGAAACAGGATGTTGATGGAAAAGACCACCAAGAGGAGGAAAAACCCCAGGGCAAGGCCGAACCCGAACTCCCCCTTGCTCGTTTCCAGGGCGATGGCGGTGGTCATGGTCCGCGTGTAGAACCGGATATTTCCTCCAAGCATCATCGCCGATCCGACCTCGGAAACAGCCCGGCCAAAACCCGCTATGATAGCAGCCAGCAGGGAAAACCGTGCCTCCATCAGAATGGTCCAGGTCATCAGGGCCCTTCCTGCCCCCAGGCTTTTTGCCGTCAGAATCGCCCGGGAATCCACAGCCTGGACAGCCGAGACGGTTAAATTGGCGATGATGGGAAGGGAAAGGATGAATTCCCCGATAATCACGGCAGTGGGGCTAAAGAGCAGATCCAGAAAACCCAAGGGGGCCCGGCGGGAGAAAAAACCATAGGCGAGGAGGCCAACAACCACCGTGGGCAGGGCCATGAGGGTGTTCATCACGGTCAGCAATCCCGATCTTCCCCGGAACCTTTTGGTGCCAACCAGAAAACCGATGGGCACACCGAAAAGGGCCGCCAGGAACGTGGCGGTCAGTGAGAAAACCAGCGACCTTCCCACGATTCCGTAGATCTCCCGATCAAACGAGAAAATGAGTTGTATGGAATCCCCGAAGGCTTCAATAAGGTATTCCATGATTTGCCATCCAAGGGCTCCCTCTAGGGTTTACGTAAAAGGGACAATCGCCTCATCCAAATGTAATAAAAAATGGAGTTTAAGTCAACTAAAATAGAAAATAATAACTAAATATAACCAAAAATAACTTTTTACTTGACATCACAGACAGTTTTTGTTACATTTCCCGCGCTCGATATCTCAGTGGGGAACTTCCTTGTTCATGAGCGGAATCTGCTGGAGAAGGGTCACTTCGGAATAGGTTGTTGGTCGGGTTCCCTGGAGCGAACATTAAGGGATTTTTGGTAACCATTCTTAGTGAAGCGAAACGGCCGCAAATTCAATGTCTGAGCCTGAAAGGCGAGTTTTGGATTTGCAGTGAAGCGAACTCTAGAATGGTCAAAAATTCTTTTCAGAGAGCGAAAGGGAATTTGGCCAACAGGCCGGGAAGTACTGAAGCGAAGGAACAAGGGGGTTCCCCAGAAAGCCGGGAAACCCATGGTCGATTTAACCATTTCAGGAGGAAAGGAGTACATGCCATGAAGAAGTTCTTATTGCTCGTTCTCATCCTCAGCCTTAGCCTCACTTTGGGGTTATCCCTACCAGGTTTAACCGAGGAACGACTGATAGTCTCCAGCACCACCAGCACCGATAACACGGGGCTCTTCCAAGCCCTTAACCCTCCATTCGAAAAGAGGCTTGGTTGCCGTGTCGATGTCGTTGCGGTGGGGACGGGAAAGGCACTGAAGATCGGGGAGATGGGGGATAGTGATGTGGTTTTCGTCCATAGCAGACCGGCTGAAGATGCGTTCGTGGCCGCTGGCCATGGGGTAAACCGAAGGGACGTCATGTACAACGATTTCATCATCGTGGGGCCAACGAGTGACCCCGCAGGTATCCGGGGCACCAAGGATGCCAAAAAAGCCCTTGCCGCCATTGCCAACGCCGGGGCGCCCTTTATCTCCCGGGGAGATGATTCAGGGACCCACAAGAAAGAGAAATCCCTCTGGAGGAAAGCCGGTATTGTACCCAATGGCAGGTGGTACTCGGAGGCAGGACAGGGCATGGGTGCGGTCATCCAAATTGCCAATGAGAAGCTCGCCTATACCCTGGCGGATCGAGGAACCTATTTGGCCTATAAGAATAAGGTATCTCTGGAAATCCTTTGCAAAGGGGACCCGGATCTCTTCAACCCTTATGGAATCATCGCCGTCAATCCGGCCAAGCATCCTGGGGTGAATTACGTGTTGGCCATGGCCTATATCGGATGGGTAACCTCTCCCGATGGGCAGAGGATCATCCGGGAGTTCGGAAAGGAAAAATTCGGGCAGCCACTCTTCATACCAGTGGCCATACCGTAATGTGTTCGCTCCTAAATATCAGATCCCGGTTTATTGGTTATTTGTTGTTAGTTATTCGTTATTGGTTATTAGTCATCCGTCATTCGTCATTGGTTATTGGTCATTTCTCATTTGTTATTTTTCATTTGTAATTTGTCATTTGTCATTTGACATTTGGCATTTTCCATCCGCCCTTTGTTTCATTTCAAAGGCCTTTTGAATGACCCCTTTCGTTTTCCCGGGAAGGCGCTGACGGGGAATCTCCGATATGGGAACCCATTGGACCTCCAGGGCGTCACTCGATGGTTTCCCTTCCCCTGAAAGGTGTTCGCACAGGAAATCCACGAGGACGTAATGGTATTGGACCCTCCCCTCGGGATCACGGAAGATTCGCTCCAGGACCTCAACCACCTTTTCCACCCTTATCGCCAGGTTCACCTCCTCACGAACCTCCCTTATGACGGCATCCTTCAATGTCTCTCCCAGCTTTACTACCCCGCCGGGGATGCTCCACTCTCCGTAACCCGGCTCCTTTCCCCGCCTGGCCAGCAGCACCTCTTCCCCCTTTATGATGATCGCCCCCACCCCGACGATGGGACGATCCGGGTATTCCCTCTTCACGCCAACTCACCAGGATAATTTAACCAGACAAAGCATTCCCCATGGAGGTCTCCAACGGACCCATGTTCCCCCAAGAGCAGGATCAGCTCTGCTCTTCCCATAGCCGAAAGATCTCGTTGATGGTCTCCCCTTTTTTCTTCAGCATCTCCGCCTTGGAGGTGCAATAGACCATTCCCCCTGCCGCCCCCCTGTGACCATCACCGATGTTAAGGGACCTCATAATCTCCCCCACGTCCTTTTTATGCTCCCTCGCACTGAGGCTGAGGTTAAGGGAAAGGGCCAGGGAGAAGCTGAGGTGGTTGGTCTTTACCCCCCTCTCATGGAGGTTATGGACTTCCAGCACCGACAGCGCCTCGGGAAAAATGAGATAGGCCAGGTTCTTGACGATATCAGGTCTCCGCTTGTACCCGGTCAAATCGAGGAGAACCATCTCCCCCCTTGGATCCAACGGCAAAAAGGTAGCAGATTCCTGAATAATTTTAGTCATCCTCAATTCTTCCTCCTCATACCTAGCTAATCGCCTCCTGACTTCGGGTAGAAGGGCGACTTTTTCCAAGGGATGATCTCGGATTTGAAAGACCAAATTTCTCATATAGGCATTCCGCTCCCTCAATGAGGGATCGCTGATCTTGAAGGTCTTGTCAATGACCCTCCCCGGCGTCTTCCTCCTCCACTCCTCGATGGAGGAATAATTGAAACTATCGATGATATCGGCCTCCGCCACAGTCTCCTCGTACCAGGGCGGAAAGGTAACCCCTTGGCCGAAAAAATCCAAGACCACCCGAGCACAGCTCGGCTTCAGATCAAACCGCCCCGGCAAAAGGGAGGGATCGATATTGCGATACTGCAATGCCTGAAAATTCCCCTCGTGGTGATCAAACCACAGGCCACATTCCAACGGATAGGGAAGATCGCAGACCACATCGGCCCCAGTAATACTGACCAGGGATCGTTCGATGCTCGAGGGCCCCGTAAAGAGAACTTTGTTCACATGTAACGCAAAGGAGCATAGAGAAGCGCTTACGATTCCATCGAAATCGTTATGGGTGACAATCTTCTCATACTTTCGGTGTAACTGCTTCAAAAAGATCCTCCAGGAAACGCCGAAAACACGACCAGGCCGATCACTCCCCCCGTTGTCGCCAGGGAGAGATACCCTTCCCGCCCCAATCCTTCACCCTTGCGCGGAGGCCACCTGGTACCTTCCCCGTAACCCCTTGCAGCCAGCGCATCCCCGATGCCATGAGCCCTCCTCAAGCTGTTGGCCAGCAGGGGAACTAATATGGGCAAAACCATTTTGGTTCGTTGTAAAAAGCCTCCTTCATCAAAATGAACCCCCCTGGCCCTCTGGGCTTTGGTAATCCGTTCGACCTCTTGCAAAAAGAGGGGTACATATCTCATCGAAATCATCACCATGATAGCAATATCATCAATGGGAACACGGAAAATCCTCAGGGGGGAGAGGAGTCGAAAAACCCCCTTTGCCAACTCCATGGGAGACGTTGTCAGGGTGAGGATCGATGAAAAGATGATGGATAAGGCCACTTGAAACGAAATCAAGGCCCCCTCCCTAAGTCCTGAATACGTCATCTCCATGAAACCGATACGCAAGGGGAAGATCGGGCGCCCCGGCACAACGAGGAAATGGATGAGAAAGATGAAAAGAAAGAGCCAGATAAAAGGCCTCATCCCTCGCAGGATATACCTGAGGGGAAGTTTCGATTGCCTCACGACCCAAATCGAGAAAAAGAACGCAATGGCGAGGGCAGTGAGTTCGTGGGCCAAAAAGATGGTGATGATTAAGGCAATCAACTCGATAATCTTGGCGCCTGCATCAATCCGATGAACGGCTGAACCCGTGGGCATATATTGCCCCAAGGTGATGTCCCGATAAAATTTCATTCAGTCCTCACCTAAAAAGGGGCTATGATTGCATCTCCCTCATAGCCCCTCACTACACCGATAGCTTAATGGGGGTAACAGGCGGTTACGTTTCCCCCTGAGTTCCCTGATCGGAAGGCGTTTCGGCCGAATCAGCGGTGGATTCTTCTGCCTCCTTCCCGTTATCCTGCTCCTCCTTCCTGGCCTTCTTCTTGGCCTTCTTCTCCATCTCCTCCTGGATTAACCGTCCAAGACTTGGAGCTGCCGATTCCTGGGAGGCCATATACCTCTTGACTTCATCCTTTTCATCCTTCTCCTTGAGACTCCTAATGCTCAGGCCGATCTTTCGCTCCTTGGGATCTACGTTGATCACCATGGCCGAAACCGTCTCCCCCACCCTTACGACATCAGATGGATTTTCCACCTTCTCCTTGCTGAGCTCGGAGACATGGATTAAACCCTCGATGCCGTCCTCCAACTCTATGAACACCCCGAAGTCGGTGATATTGGTAACCTTGCCCTCTACCCGGTCACCGATATGGTATCTGCTCGGGATCTCCTCCCACGGGTCTGCCGTAAGCTGCTTGATCCCCAGGGAAAACCTCTCGTTCCCCCGATCGATATTGAGGACAATCGCCTCAACCTCCTGTCCCTTTTTATAAATCTCTGCGGGATCCTTAACTTTCTTCGTCCAGGACATCTCCGAGATATGAATGAGGCCATCAATGCCCTCATCGAAGCCGACAAATACCCCGAAGTCGGTAAT
>DAOVGJ010000109.1 GCA_030672465.1 Pseudomonadota bacterium
TTCCATCATCCCAAAAACCTGCATGGCCTTGCTATTTCTCAATTCACACGCGTTGTTGGGACAGGCAGCGATGCAGGCTCCACAGCCTTGACACAGGGCTTCATGAACCTTTGAAATCCTCCGGTATTCGTCCATCTCCCGAGCCTCATAGGGACAGACCTGCACACAGATACCACACCCGCTACAGATCTCCGTATCGACGAAGGCCACCAGCGGGTCTTGGAGCAGAACGTCCTGGGAGAAGAGGGCCTGGATTTTACTGGCCGTGGCACTGGCTTGGGCCACGGTATCGGTAATATCCTTCGGCCCCTGTCCACACCCCGCGAGAAAAATTCCCTTCGTAGGACTCTCCACGGGATAGAGTTTGATATGGGCCTCGGTCAAAAACCCGTGTTTATCCGTGGTCGCCCTCAACTTAGCGGCGATATCCTTAATCCCCTGGCTCGGCACGACAGCCGTGGCCAAAACAACCATATCCGCAGCGATCTCCACTTTCCTGTTGGTTAAGGTATCCTCTCCCCAAACCTTAATTTTATCCCCTTCCCGAAACACCCTGGCCACGCGACCCCTCAAATAGACTAGTTCCTCTTCCTCGATGGTCCCTTGCAAGAATTGCTCATATCCCTTGCTGTCTGTCCTGATATCCATAAAGAAGATATACGGTTGGGCTCCCGGAACCTTTTGTTTCAGGAGTTTGGCCTGTTTCGCGGTATACATACAACAGACCCGTGAACAATAGGGCATATATCGCTCCGGGTCCCGGGAGGCCACACATTGGATGAAGACGATCTCCTGGGGAATCCTCCCATCCGAAGGCCGCCGAATCTCTCCCCCCGTAGGACCCGAGGGGGAAAGCATGCGCTCAAAGGCGAGCCCATCGATCACATCGGGAATCCGACCGTAACCGTATTCCCCAATCTCCTCCATTGGGAAGAGGTCGTAGCCCGTGGCGACAACGATGGTCCCCACTCGCTCTTCAAGAAGCCCTTCCCCTTGATCGTATTGGATGGCCCCCTCCGGGCAGGCCTCTTGGCAGATGGTACACGTCCCATCCAATAGATAGCGACAATGGTTCGGATCGATAACGGGTTTTCCCGAATCTCCGGGAGCAGCCCAGGTATAGATCGCCTTTCTCATCTTCAACCCCCTTTCGAATTCCGAGGGGGTCTCAACGGGACATTTCTCCAAACAGGCTCCGCAGGCGGTACACTTCTCCCAATCCACATAGGTTGGTTTACGACGGATGCGCACATCGAAATTCCCGATAAACCCCTTTACCTCCTCAACCTCGCAGTACGGCATCACTTTTATCTTCGAGTGGCTTGTAATCTCCGCTTTTTTGGGACCCAGGATACACCGCGCATCGTCCAAATGGGGAAACGTCTGGAAAAGCTGACCCAATCTTCCCCCCACGGAAGGCTGCCGTTCCACCAGAATGACTTCGAATCCCGCGTCGGCCAAATCGATGGACGCCGTTATCCCCGCGATTCCGCCGCCGATGACCAAAACCCGTTTCGTGAGGGGCATCGTGAGGGTCTCGAGGGTTTCGTTCTGTCTCAGTTTCTCCAGGACAGACCGAATGATATCCCCCGCCTTTTGGGTTGCCAATTCCTTATTCCCCTGATGGACCCAGCTACACTGCTCTCGTATATTGGCAATCTCACACACATAGGGGTTTAAGCCTTCCGATGTAACCGCCTTGCGAAATGTCACCTCATGCATGGTGGGGGAACAACAGGCAACCACCACCCCATCCAATCCCTCTTCTCGGATGGCGTTTCGAATGAGCAGTTGCCCTGGGTCCGAACACATGTAAATGTAGTCCTCGCTGTGAACTACATCCCCTATTTCCCCTATCTCCCGAGCCACCTTCTTGACATCGACGGTTCCGGCAATGTTTAGACCGCAATGGCAGATAAAAACGCCGAGCCGCTTCATATTACTCCCGTGTCCGTTTTCCGTGACGCGTGTCCGTGGTTCTTGCTCGTGAAACGTTATTCGTGTTCGTCATCAGTTATTTGTCATTTGGCATTTGACATTTGTCATTGATTCTCGTGGTCCGTGTCCGTGATCCGCTTTCCGTGTCCGCAATTCGTGTCCGTATTCCGTGTCCGTGATCCTTTAATCTTTCTTACGGGCACGCATCACGGAGAACGGACACGTCAGCTAAATTGCGGACACGAACCACGGATGAACGATCTCCCAATTCAGTGTTGGGCAAATAACGCCTGAACTTTACTCGCCGCGGCATCCCCTTGGGCTACCGTATCGGCGATGTCCTTTGGTCCTTGAGCGCATCCCGCCAAATAGACCCCTTCAACCCCAGTTTCCACCGGATAGAGCTTCCACTGGGCCTCCGTCAAAAAACCATATTCATCAGTCTTGATGTGAAGCTTCTCAGCAAGCTCCCTTATCCCATGGCTTGGGATCATGGCCGTGGCTAAGACGACCATATCCGCTGCAATATCCACCTTTTTCCCGGTCAGCGTATCGACACCCCACACCACGACATGGTCGTTATCCCTAAACAAGCGCGATACCCGCCCCCTGAGGTACAGAATACCCTCCTCCTCCACTCCCTGTTGGATGAATTCCTCATATCCCTTCCCCATGGAACGGATATCCATATAGAAGATGTATGCACGACCATCATGGACTTTATGTTTATAGAGCCTCGCATGCTTGGCCGTGTACATACAACAAGCACGTGAGCAGTAGGGCATATATCGCTCCGGGTCCCGGGATGCCACACACTGGATAAAGACCATCTCCTTAGGGATACGGCCATCGGAGGGCCGCCGGATTTCTCCCGCGGTGGGTCCTGATGCTGAAAGTAGCCGCTCGAAGGCAAGGCCATCAATGACATCGGGAACATCCCCGTACCCATATTCCCCGATCTCCTCCTTGGGATAGAGATCGAATCCCGTGGCGACGATGATGGCCCCTACCCTCTCCTCGATAAACGTGTCCTCCTGTTCGTAATCGATGGCGCCGACGGGACAGACCTTTTCACAAACCCTGCACTTTCCCCTCGTGAAATACCGGCAGAGCTCACGATTGATAACGGGTTTATTGGGAACGGCCTGAGGGGAAAGGGTATAGATGGCCTTTCCCGGTCCGATTCCCCGTTCGAATTCCGAATGGACTTTGCTGGGGCACTTCTCCTGGCACAATCCGCAGCCAGTGCATTTCGCCCAGTCCACATAGGCGGCCTTCCTGCGGATCTTCACGAGAAAATTCCCCACCTCTCCGGAAACGGATTCAATCTCCGCATAGGTGATCAATCGAATCTGAGAATGCTGTCCCGTCTCAACGGTCTTCGGAGTCAGGGTGCACTGGGCACAGTCCAATGTCGGGAAGGTCTCGGAAAGCTGGAGCATTCGACCTCCAATAGAGGGAAGTCGATCCACCAAGAGGACCTCATAGCCTGCATTGCCCAAATCGATGGACGCAGTAATCCCGGTAATCCCACCCCCGATTACCATAACTCGCTTTGTAAAAGGGACCCCTTGGCTTTTTGAAGGCACCCTCTCTCGAATTTCATCGATTTTCCTCTCGATGAGAATTAAGACGTCCCCCGTCGCCTCCTGCAAACCGCCCCTTTCAGGGGCAGGCCGTATACCGAGCACCTCGCTCAGAGACGGATTGAGTCCCCATTGTCTCAGTGCCTTCTTGAAGGTAGGTCCAAACAGTTCTGGCTTAGAGCAAGTCACTATTGCCCTATCCAACTCGCTTTTTTCCAAAAAGGCGCGAATTGCTTCCATCCCCAATTCCGAACAGACCGGCGGATAATGGATGAACGGGAGAACGTCTCCCCTCCTCTTCAAACCCTCAACGAGTACTTCCGGGTTGAAAAGGGGAACCCCTTCAAGCTCACATGGACAAAGGACCACGCCTACTCTACCCATCTTTTCCTCACAACAACCCTTTCTCCTTCATGAGGGGGCGGGGATCGACATCGTTTCGATTGAAATCCAATTTCTCTATTGGCAATCCCAACGCCAGCCCCAAGAGCTGGGTAAAATAGATAATCGGTATGCCCGGGAAATCATTATACCTTTCGCGAATTTCCCTCTGCATGCTATCGATATTGAACTGACAGAGAGGGCAGGTGGTTGTCACCGCTTCGGCCCCGTTCTTCAGGGCCGAATTGAGAATGGCATATGCACATTCCATTGCCACCTCTGGAGCCCCAACGGACTGAAAGGCACCACAGCACTCGATCTTATAGGGAAAATCCACCGGCTCACAGGTGATGCCCTCCAGAAATTCCTCGAAGATCGTTGGGGCCTCTTTATCGTCGAACTCCATCTCCTCAAAGGGGCGAAGGAGCATACACCCATAAAAAGGTGCCACCTTTAACCCCTGGAGATCCCTTTTCACGGCCGCTTTTAGGGAATCGAACCCCACATCTCGCTTGAGAATCTCCAAATAGTGAAGGACCTGAACATCTCCTTGGTAATCCATTTCGATGAAGGTATTGATCTTCTCCCGCCTCTCCTCATCCCCTCTGATGAGCCGATTGGTCCGCTTGATCACATTAAAACAGACGGAACAGAGCGTGGTCAGTGTACCCCCTTCCTCCTTCGCCCTGGCCAAGATTCGAGCGGGGGGCGCCAGTGCCATGATATTGTCCTTCGCCAGGGGAAATGCGGCGCCGCAACACGTCCAGTTGGATAGCTCTTTCAATTCAAACCCAAGAACCTTTGCGCACTCCCTTCCCGCTTCGTCCAGGTTTTTAGCCTTCGTATACAGGGTACAGCCGGGGAAATAGAGATATTCCATAGTACAACTCCCTCACCGACTACCGATCCCGGTCCATTACGAACTGAACTTCCTAAACCCGCTGATCAGTGCAATTTGGGGAACCCGCTCCAAGAATTCCTCCGATAGCTCCGCTACCTCGAGACGATCCAGGCGCTCCTTCTTCCTCAGGATCACAAGCCTTATCGCTTCCATGATCCTCGCGATATCCAGACCCTTAGGACATCTGGATGTACACTGGAGACAGGAGGCACACATCCAAAAGGTATTGGATTTGAGGACCTCTTCCTCCAACCCGAGAAGGCAGAATCGAATAACCTGATGGGGACCCAAATCCATGGCAAAGGAGACGGGACAACCCGCAGTACAATTTCCGCATTGATAACAGGCAAAAAGGTTCTGCCCACTGATCTCCTCAACCTTTTGAGCAAACTCGTTGTGGACCTTTCGACGAGAAACCTCAATTTTCATGCTCCTTCTCCCAACCAAATCAGAAAACAAAAAGGACCCTTCTCTTTGGAACTTTGGCCTCGCGACCTCTCCAGGCCTCAGCAAAGGCCCTATTAAAAATATACCAACTTCCAACGAAGTCCAACAAGGACCGGCATCGCGGCCTTACGTTCCCTTAAGCTCTTTCATACTGCCTCACGCCCTCCACGTAGAGGTCGTTCCCCCATATATCGTTCACTACGATAGCAGGAAAATCCTCCACTTCCAGCCTTCTGATCGCCTCCGGCCCCAGATCCTCATAGGCGATGATTTCTGATTTTTTGATTCGCCGTGCGATCAAGGCCGCGGCACCACCCACCGCCGCCATATAGATGGCCTTAAACCTCCTCATCGCATCGATAACCTCCTGGGAACGCATCCCCTTTCCGATCATCCCCTTCAACCCCTTCTCCATCAATTTTAGGGCATAGGGATCCATGCGATAGCTGGTAGTAGGACCCGCTGATCCAATGGGTTTACCAGGCCTGGCGGGAGTTGGTCCGACGTAGTAGATGATCTGCCCCCTGATGTCAAAGGGGAGCTCTTCCCCCCTATCTATGAGGTCGACCAACCTCTTGTGGGCTGCATCCCTTCCCGTATA
>DAOVGJ010000099.1 GCA_030672465.1 Pseudomonadota bacterium
ACCCTTGGTGGTCATATCGAACGAGCAAGGAAGAAATATGACGATACTAGCAAGTCGCTTGGTCGGTTTGAGGATAAACTGATAAGTGCTCGAGATCCATCAAGGCTTTTGACCCCAGAAGATGTTGAGGCATTGAATAAAAGCTCTGAGGGTGATTGACATTTCCCCTATTTACTCTTTTCTATTCGACTATTTCTAAATTCTAAGAAAGAGCCATCACCTATGATATTATTCAAGCAACGCAAACCAATGATGAGAAGTGGCAAAAAGCCTGCGTCTCGAGGAGAGGAAGCCGAGTTAAAGACCTATGACGAAAGGATGGACGAAATTACCCGGTGGAATATCGAACACACCGATATCCTTGGTGTCCTGCGAAAGCAGTTACAAGAAGAGAGGTTGATATCGTGGTCTAAGGCATTAAGCATAGGGATAAGAAGAGTCCTCAAGGGACCGGGTTATTCAGGGCGGAGCCCGGAATACGAGTCCTTAAGGGATTTGGATCAATTCATCGCGAAACGGAGGATAGAACTCCTGGGAAATCCCACCATGAAGGAGGCCAAAGGGATAGAGAGGATGGAACCCCTTTCGGTCTGTATCATCTGTGGAATAAGGTTTTTGCAGGGGGAAAGGGGACTTCCGGGAATGATGAATACCATGAAGTTGAAACTCTTGGAGAGGTATTTGGGGTGAAACTCTCTTTGCCCCGATGAGAGCGTATTAATGCAGGAGGGGGAGCGGCTAATATTTGGCCGTTATGTATGCCCTGTCTCGTTTGAAGATGGTGACCACCACCGGCCGCTTTGAATAGCCGGTCTGCTTCTTGTATTCTAGTGCGATTTCCTTGGCCATTTTCACTAATGTTTTCCTCGATGGGTATTCCCTCAGTTTCAGCCAGATCTGCCAGTCGCTCTTAAACTCAATGGACCGTATACGGTAGTATTTATCCAGGAGCCAATTCTGAAAATCGATTTGAAGCTCATCCAGGCTGGCGTGCTGTTCCTCAATCTTGACGAGCCCCTTAAAAACCCAGGCCTCAATGGGCCACGCCAACTGGACCCAATTGCCCTCAATCTTGTCAATGAGGTAGGAGTCCCCCTTTTTCAATTTCTCGATGACCTCGAATTTCGTCCCGGGACCGGATCTCACATTCAAAGTTTCCGCTTTGACCACAGCGCGTTGGGCATATATTTCCCTCGCTGGGATGAGAAGAACCAACAAAATCAGGATGAAAAGAAAGAACTTTCTCATCTCCCCAACTCCCTTAGGGTAGATTAGCCACTGAGCAAAGCTCGGTACGCTTTTTACTTACTATAGCAGAATAAACCTTCATTGCAAGGGTTTTTCCCCCAATGACCTCGGCAGTTGCCCAGGTAGTCCTCGAAGAATCGGGAGTGATGGAGCAAGACGTTAGCGACCCTGCTCCTCCAGAATTGATAATTATGGCTCGCCTTTCCATTGGAGGTCTGACGGGGAATTTCGTGGCTCCGTGTATGGAGGAGCTTTTCCAGGTTCTGATTTCCCCGGGTGATTTTTTCGAATCCTTCGTTGGCCCCATAATCGAAGTACATCCAAGGCGGCAGGGAGGTTATCCCCAAGGCTTCGAATCTCCTTATGGGATTGTTTTTCCGGAGATATTCGGCATCAAGGCTCGATTGAAAATAGGGTGCCAGGGGCTTTAGGCGGCCGAAGACCTCGATAAATTCTGGTATGACCATCTTTAGCATTAATTTATCGGTTATGAGCTCGATATCGAGCAGTCCACTCTGACTGCTGATGGAACCGAATAGAGACCGATATTTTAGGCCCAGATTCATGGCACCAAGGCCACCCATGGAAATCCCCCCGATGCCCACGGCAACTTCCCCCATCAGATGGTCTTTATAGGGCGATGAGCTCCGTAAGAAACGGATGAGTGCCAAGAGGTAAGTCTCATATCGCCCCAATGCTCCGGGTTTCATGTATCGAAAGGGGATGAGGGAATATTTAAAGCACTCGTTAGGGTGGAAACGATCACAGCTTTCACGACTCACCGTGGGGGGGAAAAGTGTCCTACCCTCATTTTCATCCATGTAGAAGCTATTATCACCATCGGGGAGCAGAAGGACCATGGGATAGACCGGGGTGAACGGATCCGTTGGGGAACCAGTGGGATTGAGGTTTTCCCTTACGATGGATCGGGCGATCTCCCTCGGACTATAGTCACCTTGAAGGAGCCCCCCGTGGGCCTTCAACTCCTCAAACCTCTCCCTTAGATTCGCCTCGAGCTCACCATAAGTGGTATTGCATGGATCCGCCATGGCCTGATGGATGAGGGCGATATCCTCCAGAAGCAACCAATGGTATTGTTCTTCCCCCCACTTGCACATGATCTCGTTGTTCCTCTCAGGGTCGCATACCCTGAATTTCCAGCCATTCCGGTAAAAGTTGTAGCCATGGAGGAGGACCAAAAGGGGGAATTTATACCCTTGATCCCTTTCGATTTGGGGAAGGATGAGGAAGAAATCCTTTTCCTTTCCCAAAGTCCTGGAGAAGAAGGTCTCGTGGCGGACGTCGTACGTGAACCTTACCGGCCCCCTGGGGGAGAGGAGATAGGCCAATTCAGGGTGATCCTTGCAACACGTTAAATGGTTCGACTGCGCTGGCGATGAGAAGAGGAGAATACTTATGATTAAGCGGATTGCCCACCTCACCTTAGATCCTTTCCTCAGCGGGATTCGAAACCTAAGGCAACGGAAGCCTCGATTTGCCTCTGCGGAATATTCCAATACCTTCGCAAGAATTCGTCCTTGTGGGGCAAGAGGCGAAACCCGTGCTTCTCATAAAATCGAATGGCCCAGGTGGCATCGGACCAAGTCCCTACCAGAAGCCGGGTTTTCACCAGGCCCTTTGCATAACTCAGGAGGGAACTTCCAATGCCTCGCCTCTGTTGGTCCCGTAAAACATAGGTATGCCGGATGAGGGTGACGTCTTTCACCGGCTGAAACGCCATTACGCCCAAAAGCCTTCCCTCCTCTTCCCAACCGAAAAAGGTCATCTCCTTCATTTCCCTCATCAGCTCGGCCAGGGACATATAGGGTTCATGCCAGCAATCCCCTGGGATGACGCCCTTATAGGCCAAGGCCCCGTCGTTGATGATACGATAAATGGACTCCCTGTCCGTGGCTTTACATTTCCGAACCATTGGGCTCCAAGAGGACCTTCCCTTTGGCCCAATAAATGGGTGAACGGGTTTCCTTACGTGGATTTTTCGGCCTTCAAGGAATCTTCAAGGACATCTACCTTGGCCAAAAGCCCCGCCAATTGAGTTCGCCCCGATGTAACGGGGTGCATCTTCTCGATGAACTGGCTCCCGGGACACCTCTTCTTCGATTCGTCCAGGAGATTGTTGAAGGCATCAGCAGCCTCCTGACCGATCACCCCTGCTGGATCTTTTTCTGCCTTGGCCTTGTAAGATTGACGTATTGCCCTCGCCGTTTCGATTAAATCGGATGTGGGCATATTCATCACCCCCTTTTCCCATAAGGTATGATGGGTATTAAGGATAGTATACCTTCTCCCACTTCCCCGTTTCAGCGGCACGGTAGCATGCCTCGGCTATGGCCACCGCATTCAGCCCATCGTCAATGGTAACGGGGAAGGGGACCTCTTGGCAAAGGCTATGATGAAAGGCCTTCAATGCCTCGTAGACCGTGGGGACCGGGTCTCCCAACTCGATGGGCCTCCTCTCCATCCCCCTTATTTCGTAGAGATAGTTGTGGACGTGATCCGCGATGAGTTGCCCATTTTCCCCGGCCACCTCGATCAAACCATTACGCCCCTTCGTCCCCCTCGATCCCGTAACCGAGGCGATGATATGACTCTTTTCGAAGGTCATGATAGCAGAGAAGTTATCCTCCGTATCCCTTGTAACGACCCGATCAATCCTACACGATACCTTATCGACCTCCTCCTGGGTGAGAAAACGGAGGAGATCGAAGCTATGGACTCCGGTGTGCAAGACGACGCCTCCCCCCGAAAGGTCCCTTTGATCCAACCAGCCCAGGGGGGAAGGTTCAAACCTCTGGCTGAGGACAACGGAATGGAGGGCTCCCAACGCGGGGACGAATCTCTTGACGGCCGTGACCGCGGCATTGAACCGGAGGGTGTGGGAGACCATGATGCGAACACCGGAACGGGAAACCGCCTGACGGATACGAGTCGAATCCCTGATATTGATGGCCATCGGTTTTTCCAGAAGGATGTGTTTGCCGCGATATGCCGCTTCTTCGCATACCCGTACGTTGAGGGCTGGGGGAAGCGCCACCACTACGGCATCGACCGACTTATCGGATAAGAGATCAGAATAGGTTTGGAAATAGCGGCATCCGTATTGCCTGGCCTGTCTTTTCCCCTCATCGGCGTTCCGACGCCAGAGGCCGATGAGGTCTATCTCGGGGAGATCCTCATGGATATGTTTGGCATACCGACTTCCGTGTCTGCCAACACCGATTAGGCCCACGCGAAGCGGGGATTCCATGATCATGGATCGCCCCAACAAATCCGAGCCTCTATTTTTTTGGACTGGCTTTTATGTAATCTCTCCAGAAAGGGGAAATGTCCCTGAGTCTTTCGATTACGGGAGGGAGCTGTTCCAAGATATAGTCGATATCTTCTTCCGTATTGTAAGTGCTCAAACTGAAGCGAATGGACCCGTGGGCTGCGGTAAATGGAACCCCCATGGCCCTGAGCACATGGGAGGGTTCCAGGGAGCCCGAGGTGCATGCTGATCCCGATGAGGCACATATCCCGAGGTTGCTGAGCATTAACAGGATGGACTCTCCTTCCACATACTCGAAGCTCAGGCTCACCGTATTGGGAAGGCGATGTTCGCGATCGCCATTGACCAAGGTGTCGGGAATCCTTTCCAATAGCCCTTGTTCCAATTTATCCCTCAAGAAGCGGACCCGGTTATTCTCCTCTTCCAGATGGCGGGCAGCCAGCTCACAGGCTTCTCCCAAGCCAACGATATAGGGAATATTCTCCGTTCCGCCCCTCCTCCCCATCTCCTGATGTCCTCCGATGAGAAAGGGGGAAAATTTGGTGCCCTTTCGGATATAGAGTACACCGATTCCCTTGGGGGCATGGAGCTTGTGGCCGGAGAAGGAGAGCATATCCACGGTGCTCTTGTTCATATCGAGGGGGATCTTGCCCAACGCTTGTACGGCATCCGTGTGGAACGGAATTCCCCGGGATTTGACGATTTGGCTAATATCCTCGATGGGAAAGGTGACCCCCGTTTCGTTGTTGGCATACATGATGCTAACCACGGCCGTATCTTCCGAAATGGCCGCCCGGAGCTCATCCAGGTCCAATCTGCCCTCCCGATCCACCGATAGCATCGTAACCCGATACCCATTCTTCTCC
This sequence comes from Pseudomonadota bacterium, assembly GCA_030672465.1. Taxonomy (GTDB): domain Bacteria; phylum Desulfobacterota; class BSN033; order WVXP01. The sequence goes on from DAOVGJ010000099.1 coordinate 5,404, forward strand.
AGATGCTTGCATAGGGTCCACACCGCCGGATGTTCCACCCGGGTTGAAATGATATGGTTTTTTTCGGGATAGCTTTCCAAGGTTCCGAGAATGGCCGCGTTATCGCTTTCCGTCCCGCAACTGGTAAATACGATCTCCTCCGGACTTGCCCCGATAGAATTGGCCACCTTTTCCCTTGCCTCCACTATTGCCTGCTGCACCTCTCCCCCCTTGAAATGCATGCTGGAGGGATTTCCATAGAGGCCGCGGAAGAAGGGCTTCATAGCCTCGAAGACCTCCGGCGCAACCTGGGTCGTGGCATTATTGTCTACATAGACGGTTCTCACTCCTTCACCTCCACGGTGATATCGTTTGTAACGAACTCCTTGAGCTTCGCCTCAACGTACTGCTTTAAGGTGAAGTCGGCCGAGGGACAGAATGAGCAGGTCCCCCTCAAGGCCACGATAACCTTACTCCCCTCGATATCGATGAGCTCCAGATCTCCGCCATCTTGTCTCAAGGCGGGCTTGATCTCCCTCTCAAGGGTTTCCTCGATAAGCCTCATCCTCTGTATATTGGTCAATTTCTCCTCCTTCGCCGGCTTGACGAGGGGGGGTTTTTTCTCCTTTCCCCCCCAAACCCTATCGATAATGTCCCTGATCTCAGGGTGGCAGCCCTCGCATCCCCCCCCTGCCTTGGTGTAGTGGGTTACCTGTTCCACCGTGTGGAGGTTGTTCTCCCTTACCGCCCTTTCGATCTCCTTATCCGAAATACCGAAACAGTTGCATACGACCTCGAACTCTTCCTTTTCAAGCTTTTCCCCTCGGTAATTGGCGATGGCCACTGCCAGGGCTTCCCGACCCATTACCGAGCAGTGCATCTTCTCTTCGGGGAGACCTCCGAGGTAATCGGCGATATCTCGGTTGGTGATCTTATCCGCCTCTTCAAGGGTCTTTCCCTTTACCAGTTCCGTCAGAGCAGAAGAGGATGCGATGGCGCTGGCACATCCAAAGGTCTTAAACCTGACGTCCCTGATTCGCTTGTCTTCGTCCAGCTTGAAGGTCAGCCTCAAGGCATCCCCGCAGGCCAGGGAACCTACCTCTCCGATGCCATCTGGATCATCGATTTCGCCGACGTTTCTCGGGTTCATAAAGTGGTCTTTCACCTTTTCAGTATAATCCCACATATCCGCTTACCTCGTAATGACTTTTCCTTTCATTACTAATGATGATTTCGTAAAAAGTCTAAATCAGACGGCAAAGAAAAAAGATCCAGATGCAAGGCGCGCAAATCCTGAGGAATGAGGCGTACATAGAAGTACGCTGCAGTGACGAAGGATGAAGCGGAACGCAGCCCTTCGGCTTTGCTCAGGGCCGTGAGCATGT
>DAOVGJ010000260.1 GCA_030672465.1 Pseudomonadota bacterium
ACTTTGGGCCGATTTATCAATCGACTCGGAGGAAAATACTATACCGGAGAGGATGTGGGAACCACCCTTGAGGATATGGAATATATCCGCATGGAGACGGAATACGTGGTGACCCTTCCCACCTACCTGGGTGGCGCGGGTCCCATTTCGCCCATGACGGCCTTTGGGGTAATTCAAGCCATGCGGGCCTGCTGTAATGAGGTCTATGGAAGCGATGAATTGAGGGGAAAGCTGGTCGCCGTGCAAGGATTAGGGGCTGTTGGATATGAGCTGACGAGGCAATTGGTCGAACTGGGGGCAACGGTGTGGGGAACGGATATCGATGAGGAAAAACTGGAGAGGGTTCGGCGCGAGTTCGGGGTGAAGAACGTGGATCCAAAGGGCATCTATGATATGGAATGCGAGATCTTCGCTCCCTGCGCATTGGGAGGAATTATCAATGAAGAAACCATCCCCCGGCTGAAGTGTAAGATCGTCTGTGGCTCGGCTAATAACCAACTAAGGGAAACGAAACATGGGGATCTCTTGGCCGAAAAGGGGATTCTGTACGGGCCCGATTATATCGTCAACGCCGGTGGGACCATTTACGATACGGATCGCCTTGGGGTGGGAGGGGTATCCCACGAAAGGGGCCGGGAAAAGGTGGCTCGACTTTATCAGACAATGGAGAAGGTTATCGATATCTCCAAGAGGGATGGCATTACCACCCACAGGGCCGCCGACAGGATGGCGGAGGAGAGAATGCGGGCCATATCCGAAGTGCGAAAATATATCGATGACTTAAGGCCCTAGGCTGGGTCTATATCTGCCAAAGAGATCACTGAAAACTGGAAAAGGAAGCTCTGAGTACAAAATCATGCAGTGCTGCAGTCATGCGGTTCTGCGGTCCGGATTCTAGTTTAACTACGCTTGCAATGAAGCGAATTTTAGAATGGTCAAAAAGTCTTTTCAGGAAGCGAAAGGGGATTTGGGCGACAACCGGTAAATGACCTTACATCCTTAAGGTAATATATTGGGGGCTCCCTCCCCATACAAGGCCAAAGGTGCAATGCCAGTCTTCCAAGTCATCATTAACAGTATTATTCGAGCATCTGAACTGAGCCTCATCGCCATAGGTCTTACCCTCGTTTATGACCTGCTGAAGTTTGCCAATTTCGCCCACACCGAATATGCCGTTGTGGGTGTCTATTTGGCGTTGGTATTCAACGTTAACCTGGGCCTCAACATTTTCACATCCGTCCTCCTATCGGCCATTTTCACCGGCTTAATAGCTCTTTCCATCGATCGGATGGTCTTTCGAAGGATGCGGGATTCGGGCCGCGTGATCCTTATGGTTACTTCCTTCGGCTTGGGCCTTGCCATGAGGAATACGATCCGTGCCATCTGGGGACCAACCCCCCGGAGCTATACCATTGCATTGCAGAAACCCATCTCTTTTTTGGGAATCCGAATCACCCCGGTTCAAATCTGGATTATCGCTACTGCTGTTATCTTCATGGTGGCATTCCATCTCCTCCTCCATAAGACGAAGCTGGGGAAGGCAATGCGGGCATCATCGGATAACCCCGCTTTGGCCCAGGCCAGCGGTATTGCAACGGAGGGGGTTATTTTGTGGGTCTGGTTCATTGCGACCTCCTTTGCCGCGGTCGGAGGGATCCTCATCGCCCTTGAGACGTACCTGCTCCCCCATATGGGTTTTGCCATCATCATCCCCGTTTTTTGTGCCACCATCTTAGGAGGAATCGGTAACCCCTACGGCGCAATGCTCGGGGCTCTCGCTTTGGGATTTGCGGAGAACTTCGGTCTTTATCTGAATTTCGGCAATATCATCAACCTGGGAGGACTCTTCGACTTCGTGAAAGAGATGCATATCCCTACCGGCTATAGGGACGCCATTAGCTTCGGCATTTTGATCGCCATCTTGCTCACGAAGCCCTCTGGAATATTGGGAAGAAAGAGCTGACGATGATTCAATACTTAGCTTATCTCTCCATTATGACAGGTATCTACGGGATCCTCAGTTTATCCCTGAACTTGCAGTATGGGTTCACGGGGCTCGCCAATTTCGGCCACGTGGCTTTCTTCTGTTTGGGGGCTTACACCTCAACCATTCTCGTGGTTCTTGTAAAGGGCCCCTTCATCCTGGGTCTTTTGGGCGGCATGGTGGCCGCTGGCCTTTTCGGCTTTCTCATCTCCATCCCCACCGCAAATTTGAAGGAGGATTATTGGGCCATCGCTACCTTGGCCGCGGCCGAAATCGTTCGACTCTTCTTCCTCAACGAGGACTGGATCTTCGGTCGAGGTCCATATCATGGAGGTGCCTTCGGAATCGGGGGTATTCCGCGTCCCTTGCAATCGTGGTTCTCGGCTACAACGTATCCTTTCTTCTATCTGTGTATCGTGATCCTCTGTTTGGTCCTCACCTATTTTACCGTTCGCTTCCTGACGAATTCCCCCTTTGGAAGGGTGCTCAAGGCGATGAGGGAGGGAGATGATTTGCCCTTAGCCATGGGAAAGGATGTGAGTAAATTCAGGATGAAGGCCATGGCTTTTGGAGGAGCCATGGGAGGACTTGCGGGAAGCTTGGTTGCCCATTTTTGGAGTTTCATCGATCCATATCAATTCATGCCCATTGAGACCTTTGTCGTGTGGGCCATGGTCGTTGTCGGTGGAAAGGGGAATAATATAGGAGCCTTAGTCGGAGCGGTTATCATTCAGTTTTTCTACAGCTCAACCCTATTCTTGAAGGATTTCATCCCCATTGATGCTCAGGTTCTCGCCTCCCTCAGGATGGTGGTGATCGGTGTCTTGATCGTTCTCATCATGCTCTTTATGAAAGAAGGGCTCATTAAGGAGAAAAAGAGGATCTATCAGGGATAATGCTGCGGGGACGGATGTGCTCAAAGTAATTGACGTCCACAAGAGTTTTGTAGGCATAAAGGCCCTTGACGGGGTCTCCCTCGAGGTGGAGAGGGGATCCATTACTGGCCTTATCGGACCAAACGGCTCCGGGAAGACGACCCTGTTCAATGTTATTTCGGGTTTCTTACCGAAGGAGGCGGGCGAGATCTACCTGAAAGGGGAGCGGATCGATGAACTTCCACCCAATGAAGTGGCGGGGAAGGGGCTATGCAGGACCTTTCAGATCAGCCAGGCCCCGGAGAAGATGACGGTCCTTGAAAATATGCTCTTAGCCCCCAAGGATCAGATGGGGGAGGGTTTGTGGAATGCCTTCTTCCGGAAAAAACGGATCATGCACCAGGAAAGACATAACTTGGAAAAGGCCTTGTACTTATTGAGTTCGGTGGAACTCATCGACCTGAGTAACGAATACGCCGGGAATCTATCCGGTGGGCAGAAGAAACTCCTTGCCTTGGGAAGGATTTTGATGGCGGATCCCGAGATCATCCTCCTGGACGAACCCACGGCAGGGGTAAACCCAACATTGAATAAGAGCCTGATGCGACTTATTGAGGATTTAAGGAAGGGGGGAAAGACATTCTTCTTCGTTGAACATAACATGAAGGTCATCAGCGATATCTGCGACAAGGTCTATGTCCTCGATTTCGGAAGGAAGATAGCCGAGGGGACGCCCGGGGAGATTCAGCAAAATGAGGAGGTCTTGGAGGCCTATCTCTCGGGCAGCTCCAGGGAGTGGTCAAGGAAAGTGGGGATCGATACCTGATATGAAGATCTTAGAGGTAAAGGACGTCTATTCGGGATATGGGGATGCGGAGGTCCTCCACGGGGTCTCAATCCATCTCAATGAGGGGGAGATTATCACAATCATTGGGCCCAACGGAGCGGGTAAATCCACGCTGCTCAAGACAATCATGGGCTATCTTACACCCACCCAGGGCAAAGTTCTTTTCCGGGATGAGGATGTAACCAAGTTAAGGCCCGATGAGAAGGTTCGAAAGGGAATCGGCTATGTTCCTCAACTGGAGAACGTATTTGCCTCGCTGAGCGTTGAGGAAAATCTTGAGATGGGAGGCTATATCGAGGATAAGAGGCAAGTGGTGGAAAGGATTGAGGCGGCCTATGGACTCTTCCCCGTGCTTAAGGAGCGGAGGGGCCAGAGGGTGCGAACCATGAGTGGAGGGCAAAGACAGATGTTGGCCATGGCGAGGGCCTTGATGACGGAGCCATCCCTTCTTCTCCTGGA
>DAOVGJ010000118.1 GCA_030672465.1 Pseudomonadota bacterium
TCCTCTCCCAATGGAAGAAGGGGTGGCCTTGGATCGCCACCGAAGTAGCCTAGCATATCAAGGGCGGCCTTGAGCCCGGCTACGCCGAAACCCGCGGTGACCGCTTTGTTCACAGGAAGGAGTCTCAACTGCAACTGCCTTGCATCGGCATCCCTTCCACTGCGTAAATCATCAAATATCCTGCAGCATTCATCAGGGGCCACATTGGCCAAGGCCAAAATCCCTCCCGACGCCCCAAGGGCAAGCGCTGCCAAAAGATGCCCGGCCGATCCAGCGAGGACGTGAAAAGAGGGAGAGGGAGGGGTGGTGGCAATCATTTCTCCTACTTGGGCTATATTCCCCGAAGAGTCCTTAATTCCTATGATTTTGGGGTGTTCTGCCAACGATGCCACGAGCTCCGGGCCAACATTGATCCCCGTAAATTGGGGGACATTATAAATCATGATCGGTATATCCGCCTCGTCCGCTATCCTCAAATAGTGTTTTTTCAGGGCGACGTTATCCATTTTGGCCTTATAGTAATGGGGAGTAACCACCAATGCTGCATTGGCTCCCCTCTCGGCGGTGAGGTTGGTCAACCTCACCGTAGCCTCCGTCGATTCACATCCCGTTCCGACTATCAACAGTTTATCCTGGGGGAGGTTTTGCTTAACCGTATCCACCAGGGCGAGCTTTTCCTCCTGATCCAGGTAAACGGATTCCCCGTTGGAACCAAAGACGACATAGCCGGCCAGATGAGTCTTGTTCCACCTGTCCAAATTTTCCCCCAACCGATCATGGGCTACCCTTCCTTCCACGAAGGGAGTGGCAATAGGGGGAAAGACACCTTCAATGCTCAAATTCATGGATCCCTCCTTATTCGATGAAGAAAACCCATCGACTTACATTCCCGTACCCTCTTGGGGCATACCGCTCAGCCGGGCTATGCTCCTTATGATTTGGTTCGTAAGCTTTAGGGCTTCGTCCTCTCCTTCTGCAAAGATCGGCCTTCCAATTTTCACGGTTACCATATTTCTCAGCCCTTTCCTTCCGTAGTAAATACCCATGGGAACAAAAGGGATATAATGCTCCATTGTATCGGTACCATTAGCCCCTACATAGCCTTGCCAGCGGAGGATCATTTGGATCAACCTCGACTTGCCCTTCCCAACCTCGCCGCGATAGTACGTCCCTTCGGGGAAGATAACCACGTATTCTTTTTCCCTTAACAGTTGCAGGATATGCCGGAAGGAGCCCATGGTTTTAGTCGTTCTCTCCCTATTTACGGGGATCCCACCTAATAGCGAGAGGAAGGTTTTGACAGAGGGGATTCTGAAAAGCTCGGTCTTGGCTATATAATTGAGTTGGGGCCTCAAAGCTAGACCCACGATGGGGATATCCGTCCAATATTGGTGTTTGGGGAGGATGATGGCAGGGCCATGGTGGGGAATGTTCTCGACACCCTGAACCCGAAGACGGTAGCAGAGACGAAAGACGATGGCAGCGATTGCCTTGATGAATCCATAAACCAACGGATTCCTCCCCTTGCTCGAACCAAAGCCCATCTCCCTCGCAATTCCTCTCCTGAGACCACCCAAGAAGCAAAAAACACACATTCTATCGTGGAACATCTTTACCATATCCCTGAAATGAAAGCAAGGGAACGTTGATAGACTGGTTTGGTTTGCTTGCAGAGGCCACCCCCTCAAGGAATTCGATAAAAAGCCCTCCGTTATAACATTCTGGCCATGGTTTATAATTGACACCCAGCCGTCTTTTTCCTATTACATCCTCCTCGAAATGGTATTCCCATCACAGATTATCCCGCTAAAACCGGCTGCAGGTTCAGCGAGTCGGCAAAGTGGCACGTGACAAAGTGCTCGCCGCCCAAGTCTCGATAGGCCGGGGCCTCGGTCTTGCAGATTTCCTGCGCATAGCGGCAACGCGGATGAAAGTAGCAGCCGGAGGGTGGATTCACCGGGCTGGGGACATCCCCCTTGAGGATGATTTCCTGCAGGGTGTAGTCGGGGTCCGGAACCGGAACCGCCGACATCAAGGCCTCGGTGTAAGGGTGCTTTGGATTCGAGAACAGCTCCTCGGTCTTGACCAACTCCACGATCTTCCCCAGATACATTACCGCAACCCGGTTGCTGATATGCTTGATCACGGAGAGGTCATGGGCAATGAACAGGTACGTCAGGCCGAATTCCTGTTGCAGCTCCTCGAGGAGGTTTATCACCTGTGCCTGAATGGAGACGTCAAGGGCGGAGACCGGCTCGTC
>DAOVGJ010000176.1 GCA_030672465.1 Pseudomonadota bacterium
CGGTTGGTTTCGAGGGGCATACAAGGGGCCCCATTCATTTTGATATAATTGTCAAAAATGAGCAAAGAGACTTCTGAAAAACTCGCTCATCGCTGCTCAAAATATTTTTTCGGCCATTCTAAAGCTGGAGCAATGATTCTGCACCAACTTGACTCAGAATCTACACTGCCTTAACCGCAAGACTGCAGCACTGCAACACTGTATTTTTTCGCGCTCAGAGCTCGTTTTTCCAGTTTTTCAGAGATCTCGAAAAGTGATTGAATAATGTCAAAGGGGAGATAGATCGTGTCCATTGAAAAGATCAAGAAGCAGATCGAAAAGCTACCACCTGTGGAGAAGCAGCAACTTCTGAGTGATGTCCTTGTCAAATTTCGAAAAGAAGTCTTCAAAGAACCCCGGTGAGAGCTCGATTTACACCTCGCCCGGGAACATGGTGAGGAAATAGAGAAGAAGGCTAAGGAGAAAGGGGCAAACGCCATTTGGTATAAGGTCGTATGGTCGATGATCGGTAAGTAGGTCATCGAGGTGCCTTACCTCCTCGGAACCCATGTACTTCCGTGATGGTCCTTTCTCCCTTGGATTCGACGAAGTTCAATGCTATACGGGCAGCCATCATATTGATTGTTTCATCAGTAACCGCTCGAACTCAGTCCCTTTTCGCTCGACGATTTTCCTTCCTCTCCTTGGAACTTCCATGATAAACAGGAAGGGGTGATGAGATTGAAAGAAATCGAGGCCGATGCGCTGATGGTAGGCAGTGGAGTTGCTGGGGTTATGGCGGCATTGAAAGCCGCGCGAATGGGATGCAAGGTGGTGCTCGTCAGTAAGGTTTCAATGAGGAGCGGAAATTCAGCCCTTGCCGGCGGGGGTTGGCTCGTTCCTTCGGGGGAGTTTCCTCGTGATGAGTATGTAAAGCTGGTTATGGAAGCGGGGAAACAGGTCAACGATGCCAAACTGGTCCGTATACTGGCCCAGAGAGGCGAGGCCATGATAGGGTCGTTGAGGGAGATGGGGGTGCCTCTGGAGAGGAGGGGGAAAACACATTGGTTTATCAAAATGGGTACTTCGAGGAGGGTTCCGGGTATCCTCCTCATGGAGGCGCTCCTGGAGCACATCAAAGAGGAGCGGATAATGGTGCTTCCCTGGTGTTCCATCATCGAATTGTCGCTGGATGAGGGACGGGTTTCTGGGGCCATCGGGGTTTCCAGGAGCGAGGGTCAGGTGGTCATCGGTGCAAAATCCGTTGTATTGGCCACGGGAGGAGCTGGCGGTATCTACAGGCGCCATGACAATCACAGGCGCATTATAGGGGATGGGTATTGGCTTGCATTGGGCGTGGGGTTGCCCTTACAGGATATGGAGTTCGTCCAGTGTTACCCTCTAGGTTTGGCCGAACCCAAATTACCCTCCGTGGTTATATATCCACCATTTCCAAAAGAGGCAAAGGCCATCAACTCCCAAGGGGAAGATATCATCAAAAAACACGGCCTCCAGTTCGATTTGAACGAATCCATCGTGGGATATCGGGACCAATTCACGTTGATCCTCAGCAGGGAAATGGAGGGTGGAAAAGTCTATTTGGATTACACAGGGGTTCCGGGGGAGCAGTGGGAGAGGCCTCCTCTGAATCGGCTCGGGAGGATAAACCCCGATTTTAAGAAACGACCTTTTTCCGTTGCCCCGGTGGTTCACTTTTTCATGGGCGGGGTGGAGATTGATGAGCGTGCCCAGACAGCAATCCCTGGGCTTTTCGCCGCCGGTGAAGTAACCTCGGGCGTTCATGGGGCAAATCGGGTGGGCGGAAATGCCCTGACGGAGTGTTTTGTTTTCGGGGATATAGCGGGCGAATCGGCGGCTCGGTATGCCATGGGGGCGCGCCTGGGGAAATTGAAACGGGAAATGGTTCGGGGTAAGTCCCCGTGGAAGAAGGGAACGGAAGGAGCAAGGGAGCTCTTCCATGAGGTTCAGGACCTGACCTGGGCTCATGCTGGTTCCATACGAAGTGCACAATCGCTTCGGGAGGGATTATCCAGGGCCTCCGAGATGGAGAGGAGATTAGACGAGCTCGAGGCAGCTGAAAGATCTCTTGAGCTGAATGAGATCAAGGGCAGTTTACTGATATCGAAGGCCATCATGAGGGCGAGCCTGGAAAGGGAAGAGAGCCGCGGGGCTTTTTACCGGGAGGATTTTCCGCAAAGGGATGACGACCATTGGCTCAAGAATATCCTCGTGAAGCTCGATGGGGAATCGGGTGATTTTATCGTCTCCCATCGGCCAATTGAGGGCCTTTGACACGCTGGGGTGGCTCTCCCGAATCCACCCCTTTCATTTACCTCGAGGTAAGATTTCCACTGAGTCCCGCCGCACGATTCGAAACCGTAAGGTGACCCACCTCTGGATTGCAGCTCTCCCGAAGATAAGCCAACATCATTGTCCCTTCGCTCTATGCTTCGGGGTTTGTTACCCCTCAGCAGGTCAAGGTTGAGAGGTTGGCGGTTGAGGAAAAAACAAGGGCTGACCTTCCCCTTCCTGCTCACCCTCGATGGGTACCCCACTTCTCCAGCAAATTTTGCTCAGGGACAACGGTTTTCGCCAGAAACTCAGGAAACCTCCGCTTAAGAAACATTGACAAATCCCCCTCCTCCTTTATCATGCTTTAGAAGGGAAGAGAGAGGGTTTCATTGAGAGGTTACCGATGAGTTTGAACCGGAGGGATTTCCTCAAGAGTGGGACCCTTTTCTGTCTGGGTCTTGGGTTCTCCACGGGCCTTGCGGGTTGTTCGTCAAAACCCGAGGAAAAGGCAGTTCATAAGAGCGGTCGAATCCTCCACGAGGCGAGCTACTATGAAAAGCTGAAAGGGGGGTTGGTGAGATGCCGCCTGTGCTTCAGGCAATGCTTGGTGCCGGATGGAGACCGGGGGTTTTGTCGTAACAGGGAGAATCATGGGGGAACCTATTATACCCTGGTCTACGGCCTTCCCTGTGCCATCCAAATAGATCCGATCGAAAAAGAACCCTCATTCCATATGTTACCGGGTTCCTCCATCTTCTGCACGGCGACGGCCAGTTGCAATAATCGATGTAAGTTTTGCCATAACTGGCATATCTCCCAGAGGAGTGTGGAGGAGACCATCAACTACGATCTCCCTCCCGATAGGATAGTGGGGTTGGCATTGCGGGAGAACTGCGATACCCTCTCCTTTACCTATTCGGAACCCACAGTCTTTTATGAGTATATGTATGACATCGCCAAACTGGGTAGGGAAAAGGGCTTAAAGGTCCTCTTTCATACCAATGGATCGATGAATCCCGAACCCCTATCAGCACTTCTGCAGTACATGGACGGGGTTACGG
>DAOVGJ010000273.1 GCA_030672465.1 Pseudomonadota bacterium
TCAGCTTGGTGAGGTCTATATCCAGGACCGTGACATTGGCACCCATTCCCAGGGCTATCTTGGCCGCATTGTTTCCTACGACCCCACCCCCCAGAATCACTACATTCGCAGGCTCAACACCAGGTACCCCTCCGAGAAGAACGCCTCTGCCATTATGCTCCTTCTGGAGGAAGTATGCGCCCACATGGACGGCCATCCTGCCAGCGATCTCGCTCATCGGGGTCAGCAAGGGGAGTGTGCCGTCATCCAATTCAATGGTCTCGTACGCAATTCCGATGACCCTGCGTTCTAAGAGGGCCTTGGTGAGTTTCCTCTCCGGGGCCAGGTGAAAATAGGTAAAGATGATCTGACCCCCGTGCATGAGGTCATACTCCGGGGGGAGAGGTTCCTTCACCTTCATGATCATCTCCGCCTCATCCCAGATATCTTTTTTCGATTTCCTCACTTCCGCCCCTGCACGAATGTAGTCATCATCGGATATACCGCTTCCCTCGCCTGCCTTTTTCTCGACCAAAACCCTATGTCCCGCATCGACTAAGGTTTTCACCCCGGCAGGGACTATGCCGACCCTGTACTCCTCTTTTTTAATCTCTTTTGGTATCCCTATGAGCATGGCTACACCTCATATTCATTGAAATATCGTTAAAAATGAAATGGCCAGAGGGCCATATCCCCTTGAAAGGTAAACCCCTCAGAGGGGGTGAATCTCCGACAGGGAGTCGATGACAACATCGGCAACCTTCTCCATCTCAGCCCTTGGTGTAATACCACCCTCGAGGATGCCCACGGTGAGGGCGATTCCCGCCTGTTTACCCATGGTCATGTCGACCTCTGTATCTCCGACTAAGATGGTTTCGGTGGGAGGGATGTTAAGCCGCTTACAGATGGTGAGCACCATTTGGGGGTGTGGTTTCGGGTGAGAGACCTCTTCAGCGCTCAAGATGGAGTCGAAGAGGTGGGCGATCCCCAAAATCCTCAGGATCTCCTCCGTTTGGTCCCGGAGATCACAGGTTGCTAAGGCGAGGAGAAGCCCCCGATCCTTTAGCCTTTTCAATGTATCTTTCATCCCCATGACGGGTTTCAAATTTCGGCGATAATCCCGGAGGGAATCAGCCCTTTCCAAAGCCCTCTCTACCGCCTGCTTCGCCTCATTCCACGGGTATCCGTTTTGATAGAGGACCGTAGCGGCAATAAGTGTCTCCTCCGAATGGGGGGCGGAGACACAGGGACCCCTGGGGTCAATATAGTCCGTCGAGGGATCCACACCCCATGCCCTCATGAGGCTATTACCCAACTCCTTCGATCCATTAACCTCCTCGATAATGCACGCAATCCTCTTCTTCGTGAGGGGAATCCAGATCTTTGAGAAGTCCGTAAGGGTTCCATCCTTATCGAAAATGATGAGCCTACAGCCGATCTTTCGTCCCTTGATGGAGACGTATTTCGTCACAGTAGAGCCCTCTCGGTGCCCCGATGGAATTGAGTGGGGGTCATCATTGGAATCGGATGCCCATTCCTCCCAATTCCCTTATGGCCTCATCGTATGTCCTCCTCAATTCGTCGTCGGGTCTCATGGCGTGGATGTCATAACATTCATTCAGAATCCTTCCCCTCGGTGGATTCTTGATTCCACCCAGATAGGTTTCCATGAGCCTTTTGATGATTTGATTGGCCTCTTTTCGGGTGATCCCCACCATTCCATGGCCCAAGGAGCAGGTAAATTCGCTATCGATGGGCAGTGCGCCATTGGTGACCACGGCCTTATTGGGATGGACGTCTTCTATGCCCATTCCAGAGGATTGGATAGCGAGGAGATAGGCCGCTGCTTCATAAAAATACTGTTTGGTCGCTGAGCCCGCCGCCGCATACCCAAGGGCATAGTAAGGAACACCGATATTTCGGCTTACCGCCTGACCACTGGTGGAGACGACATACAGCATATCGGGAGTTGTGGAGGCGACATAGGTCATGTGGACCGGGTAGGTTAAGTGGTAGGTTGCCCTGGCCACCAATATCCCATGGAAACAGTACGCCGTGGCCACCACGGCAGTTCCCGCCGGCCCTCCGGCATATCCCCCCATGATGGGCCCGGCCTCTTGGCCGATATTGGCACCCCAACTGGTGAGATAGGCCACTTGATTGAGGGAGCTGTAGTCAATCTTCAGTTCTGCGTGGGGGGCAATGAGCCATCCATCCGATGGTCGGGCCCCGAAGTCAGGATTACTGGCGGCAATGGTGGATACGCCCTTCGCACAAGAGGACATATGATTGATGATTCCCATTCCGGGACGTCCTGCTCGCCTGAGTCCCTCCCTTCCTATTCTCATCATATAGATCCCGGCAAGGATTTCCACTGGCGAACCCGCCGAGGACTTCATGGGTCCGAGGGTAGTGACCGAAGGAATGCTCACCGTTTTGGCCTTGGAGATTTTCCCGTAAGCCTCCACCATTTTCAAGGCCACATCTTCGGTGGTGTCCGTCCCCGAGCCGACATGGCAATGGGGGATTTCCGAGCCATCGGGCTCTCTGCCCTTAAATACACATCGATCCGGCCCCTCGCCAAAATAGGCCTCCTTTGGGGCCTCGTAAACCGCATCCTCAATCTCTTCGCGGCTGAACCGAATCACCCTTTCCGTATCGATAACGTACGTTCCCACATCGGCATATAAATCAAAGGCTGCCTGATAAATGCGATCTGCCAAATCATCATCCGCAGGACATGGTGTGTCCGGATCATATTGGATTTTATATTTCTCAACGACTTCCCTGACCTTGGGGATAAACACCCTCATATCGAAATCCTTGGAGGACATGATGGGTCCCTTGGTCGCCCGCTCCAAAATCTCGTGAAAGCTGACCATATCATCCTCCTTTTCTTCTCGTAAGCAATTCCTTTGCGACTCGGACGCCATCGGCCGCTGTTTCGCCATATCCATCGGCGCCTATTTCGTCGGCCCATTTTTGATTGACAACTCCTCCGCCCACCAGGACGATATACTTGTCCCTCAATCCTCTGGCCATCAAATGCTCAAGGATATCCCGTTGATACGTCATGGTAGTGGTCATAATGGCCGATGCGGCGATGATGTCGGCATCCACTTCCTCGGCCTTTCCGATGAATTTGGAAGCGGGGATATCCACGCCCAGGTCATGGACCTCAAATCCGGCCGTGCCCAGGAGGGTCGCCACGATATTCTTTCCGATTTCGTGGACATCAGTTTGGACGGTTCCGATGACCACCGTCCCTATCTTCGCGACACTTTCTCCCGCCGCCAGCATCTTGGGTTTCAATAATGTCATGACCTCGTTCCAGGCCTCGGCCGCCATCAACATCTCGGGAAGATATATCTCCCCATGACTGAATCGATCTCCCACCATTTCCATGGCCGGCATCATGCCCCTTTGGATGATGGTTAGTGAATCTATTTCACGAAGGGCCTCTTCGACTAATTGAGAACTCCGCTCCTTATCCCCACTGACAATGGCCTCTTCGATTCCCTTCAGGGCCTCATCTCCGGTCATGTACCTTACCTCCTGCTGAACAAATTCAGTAAAAAAACTGGAGTTTCCTGATTTTCTGGGAAGTCCGTTGTCTCTGAGCGTAATCTGCTGGAGAAATGGTACTTCGGAACAGGTTTTCCCCTGGTTTCCTGGACCGAAAGGACAATGAAGTACTCAAAAAACCAAATAAACCAGATAAACCGAATAAACGAGACAAACCAGATAACAGGAAACTTTAGTAATAATGGGATTGTTACATCCTCCCTTCTGCTTGGAACTGTTGCGCTACGAAATCGACCATCCCGCGGGTTGCCGTGGAGAAATCGGCCATTGTTGCGATCAGTGCAGCATGTCGGTTGAATTCGTCGGGTACCATCCCATCCGGCTCATAGGATTTTGCGAAATAGGGGAGCTTGAGCAGCTTTTCCAGGGTTTTTGGGGGCGGAGGTTCATGGATAGCTTCCGGATCGAAGGGCCTCATCCGATCCTCCACCTCCATCAATTGTGTGATGTATTTGGGGGGACAGGTGTAGACGATATCGCTCCCGGCTACTTTCTCGATGTGCCAACTGGCGACAGTTCCATCGTCGGTGGGAGGGCTGATCCTCATGCTGCAGAAGAGCATCTTGTTGGGATACCCTTTCTCCTTCAATATCCCATATCCCCTCTTGAAGATGGCCAACTCTGCCCAGCGCACATCGGCCTCGCTCAGCTCGATGCACCGGGAATCCGCTTGGCTCTTGAGGTCGCCCAGGGTTCCATATCTGGTCGACATATGGGTTATCACCGAGCGCCATCGAAAGAGATCGACGTTATTCTCCCTCGCCATCTTCAGCCCATCCTGGACTGCCTCCATGCACGCTATGAACTGGGGAACGGTAAAGGCCAGGGTATTATTGGTAGCTATGCCTTGGGCTGTTAACCTTCGGATAAGCTCATATCCTTCCCGACTGCCAGGGCACTTAATCATGACGTTGGGGCTGAGCTGGGATAACTCCATGGCCTGGGCGAACATCTTCTCGGTATCGAAGGGATATCGTGGGTCTACCTGGCCCGAGAGATACCCATACTTGTGGCCTGATTTCTCCCAAATGGGGAGAAAAAATTCCGCTCCCCTCTTGACCACCTCCTTGTAGGTAAGCCAGAAGATTTCCTCCACCCCTTTTTCGGGGTGTGCCCGTATCAGCTCTCTCACGAAATTCGCCCAAAATTGGGGATCGTCCTTAATGGCATTGAGGCTCAGGGGAGGATTCGTGGTCACGCCCCGAAAAAATGTCGCCCCGGGATTCTCGGGATCGAATAACCCCTTCAACTGTTCCCTCCATATCCCCCTCTTCCCCTCAGGAGCCTTTTCCACCATCCCCCGAGCCCAATTTCTGTAGACGAGCGGTGACGAGTCCCACCAAATCTCCGCATTTGGGTTTACCTCGGCCAGCTTTTCCAGTATGTGTTTCTCGGCCATATGGCGGTCCTCCCCTTGAATATTGAGATGTCAAAAAGGTTTAGATCTGGTTTCGAAGAATTTCTTGATAGCACCAACGCAGGCCCGATTTTGCTCCTGGGTTCCCAAGCTGAGGCGAAAACCCTGTCTTCCCCCCGGCAACGAGTAGGCCTTAATCATGATCTTTGTCTCTTGAAAGACGAAATCCACCACATCTTTTCCCTTGACACCGGTATCCCCGGGATCGACCAGAATGTAGTTGCCATAGGAGGAAAATGGGTGAAGGCCGTCAATCTTTGAGAATTCTTCCCAGATGTAGTCGATCTCCCGACGGTTGAACTCCACCTTTCCCTTGAGCTCTTCTTCCTTTTGATCCCAGGCCGCTTCCCCGGCTGCCAAGGAGAGGAGCCCCAAACTCCACGGTAGCTGGATTTTGCGGAGATAACCGATCATTTCCTCAGAGGCCAACAGATAACCGAAACGAATCCCCGCCATACCAAAGGCCTTTGACATGGTATGGGAGACCATGGCATTGTCGGGGTATTTCTTAATCAGGGGTGCATGTGAGGGATGCTCCAGGTGGTACTCCAGATAGGCTTCATCTATGAAGACGGGGATGCCCGTGTTCAAGAAGCGGATCAGATCCTCCTCCGGAATAAAATCCCCAGAGGGGTTGTTGGGGGTACAGATGATGAATACCTTCGTCCTCGGCGTAATTGCCTTCAGCATGGCCTCGGTGTCGTATTGTAACCCCCCCTCTGGAGTTCTTTTCATATCCACTAAAATCGGTTTTCCCCCGGCCGTTGTAACCCGAACTTTGAAGAGGGAAAAAGCCGGATTGGGGATGATTACCTCATCGCCTGGAGTGACGAAAAGGCGCATTATATTATCGATCATCTCCGAGGATCCATTGCCCAGATAAACATTATCCGGCCCCAATCCGTAAAATTTCCCGATCTTCTCACGCAAACGGGGACCGGTATCCGGGTAACGGTTACCCAACCGAGCCGCCTCCTGTACAGCCTTCGTAACCCTCTCGGAGGGCCCAAGGGGGTTTTCATTGAGCATCATCCTCCCAATCTGCGGGTCGGCCCAGGCCACGAGCAGATCATCAGTGGAATAAACCTGTACATCATCGATCCAGGGGACTAAGAACTTCCTTATCTCTCCCATTTCTCGCCTCCTTGTTTTGACTTCACAGCAGTTTTACCCTGGCTCTTTCACATTCCTAATATTGTAGCGGAACTGTCCCGATTCAACCTGGAAGACGTACTTGTCCCCGCGGTGATGTGCATGCATCACCTCAACGGCAACGTTTTTGGAATCGTAAATGATGCTTTCGAGAAAGATGCCCGGAGATTGCGGAGAGACGTCGAGCAGCTTTGCGTCCTCCCGGGTAAGGGCCACCGCCCTGAAGCTCTGAATAGAACGGTGGAGTTCTGTTCCGAATTTCTCCATGAGGATGTGATAGAGGGATCCCGTAAGTTTCATTCCCAACAGGGATTTGTATTCCCCATAGGGGAGATAGCTTCGCTCGATGACTAGGGGAATGCCATTTCCTAACCTGAGGCGTTTGGTAAGGATGACCCGGCTATCCC
>DAOVGJ010000094.1 GCA_030672465.1 Pseudomonadota bacterium
GGCCTTTTGGGCTTCTACCAATTCACCCCGTTTGGCCTTCTCGATGAGCTCATCCTCCCTCTTGATGTCCTCCATCGTTTTGGGTTTGAGCTTGTCGGGCATCGGCTCGAGTCCGTACTTCCACTTGAGAAATTGCATCCCGGTGGTGGGGTAGAGGGCGTAAATGAGGACATCCTGAATATTCTTAGCAATACCCTTCGTCGCCTCCTTTGCCTTCTCCAGTTCGGGCTCCAAAATATCGGCGGGCCGACAGGTGATGGGCGTTTCACCTCTCTTATATCCCTTAAGGATGGTTTTCTGAATCTCCTCGGAAATGGGCACCGGGGGCCTGCCGTAAAGCCCGTAGACGTAGCCCTTGGTCTCCTCGGTCGTAAATTTGTACCGACCGAACAGGACGTTGAGGACGGCCTGAACGCCAACGATTTGGGAGGTAGGGGTGACCAGTGGAGGATATCCCAGATCTTTGCGAGTATTGGGAAGCTCCTTGTGTACCTCCTCTAAGCGATGTAAGGCCTTCTGCTCCCTGAGTTGGCTCACCATGTTGGAGATCATCCCGCCCGGAACCTGGTGCACGAGAACGCCGGTATCGATCACCGCCATCTTGGTCTGGCCATAAAAATCCCGATACTTGGGGGCGATGGATTCGAAATAGTCGCCCAGTTTCAGCATGTGCCTGAGGTCCAATCCGGTGTCCCGGTCAGTTCCCTCAAAGGCCACCACCATGGGTTCAATGGCGGGTGCGGCCGACCTCATGGCAAAGGGTGCCAAAGCCGTATCGATGACGTCCACCCCGGCCTCGGCGGCCTTCAGGCAGGACATAGACCCAAACCCACTGGTGTAATGGGTGTGGAGTTGGACGGGAATCTTCACCGTTTCCTTGAGGGCTTTGACGAGCGTATAAGCATCGTCAGGAGCCAAGAGACAAGCCATGTCCTTGATGCAAAGGCTATCCGCCCCCATGTCCTCGATGATCCGGGCCTTTTCCAGGTAGTACTCAAGGGTGTATATAGGCCCCCCCATCTTTCGCTCCGTCAGGGAGTAACAGATAGACCCCTGGATATGTTTGCCACACTTTTTGATCACCCGAAAGGCCGTCTCGAAGTTGCGCTCATCGTTGACGGCATCGAAACACCGGAAGATATCGATTCCCACCTCAGCGGCATTCTCGATGAAGGCCTCGACCACATCATCGGGGTAGTTTCGGTAGCCCACGAGGTTCTGTCCCCGCAACAACATCTGAAAAGGTGTGTTGGGCATCAGTTTCTTCAAGGTTCTGGGTCGCTCCCACGGGTCCTCGCCCAGAAATCGATGGGGGACATCGAAGGTCGCTCCCCCCCATACCTCCATGGAGTGGAAACCGGCCTTGTCCATTTCCTCCGCGATGGGGACCATGTCCTCCGTTCTCAAGCGGGTTGCCAAGAGGGACTGATGACCATCTCGAAAGGTCAAGTCAGTAATCTTTAGTGGATTCTTTGGTTGTGTTTTTGTCATGGTTATCACACTCCTTACCTTAGTATTGATAGGAACAATCCCGCCGCCGTAGCCGTACCGATAACGCCGGCAACATTAGGTCCCATGGCATGCATCAAGAGGAAATTTGTTGGGTTGGCCTGTTGACCCACCTTTTGGGAGACCCTCGCAGCCATGGGGACGGCGGAAACGCCGGCTGAACCAATAAGGGGGTTAATCTTTTCCTTGAGGAAGAGGTTGAAGAGCTTTGCCAGTAGTATTCCGCCAAACGTGCTGAAGGAAAAGGCTATCAGCCCTAATAAGAAGATATAGATGGGTTCCCAGCGGAGAAATCCCTCCGCTTTCATGGTTGCCCCCACCGAGATTCCGAGAAAGATGGTGACGATATTGAGGAGTTCATTCTGGGACGTCTTGGTCAACCTCTCCACCACTCCGCACTCCCGAAAGAGGTTTCCCAACATGAGCATTGCCATGAGGGGGGCGGAATCCGGAACCAGCAGGCAGATGATGGCTGTACCCATGAGGGGAAACAAGATCTTCTCCAGTTTCGATACGGACCGGAGCTGCTTCATCACGATCATCCGTTCTTCCTTGGTGGTCAGTAGCCTCATGATCGGGGGCTGAATCAAGGGTACCATGGCCATATAGTAATAGGCCGCGATGGCATTTGGTCCCAGCAGATGGGGGGCCAGCTTGGCCGTGAGGTAGATGGTCGTCGGTCCATCTGCCCCGCCGATAATCCCAATAGATGCGGCTTCTTTGACCCCAAAGCCAAGGAAAATGGCGCCAAAAAAGGTAACATATACGCCGAACTGGGCGGCCGCCCCTAAGAGGAAGGTCTTGGGGTTTGCGATCAAGGGACCGAAGTCCGTTAGCGCCCCGATTCCCAGGAATATGAGGGGAGGGATAACCTGCCATTCGAGGCCGTAATGGTAAAAGATGTTGATCAACTCCCGTTTTCCCTCGGAAATTCCCATAAGCGGTGTGATGGGGAGATTAACGATGAAAATTCCGAAGCCGATGGGGACCAATAAGAGGGGTTCGAAATCCTTTTTGACGGCGAGGTAGATAAAAGCGAACCCGATGGCCCACATGACCACATGTCCCCAGTACAGGTGAACGAGGCCGGTTTTAAGAATGATGGTATTGAAAAAAGATCCCTCCACCGCTGCTTCTCCTCTCTCTCCGGAACGCTATTTGCCTTCCTTCCCCTTGGATAGTCTCGTGATGATGAAGCCTGAAATGGTTATCGCTAACATCAAGAGTGCCAATGTGATGAAAACACCGGAGAAGCCAAAGGCAAATACTCTAAGGGCCAAGGTCCAGTCCGTCACTGGTAGTCCCCCCATGGAAAATGGTAAGATTTTACAAAAACCATCGGATAATTACAATGGGTCTCGGGGATATTTGTCAAAATTTACTCAAATTGCCTGCCGCAAGGGTTCGATCCCACCCGTGCTGGGTACCCAGCGCATTGACAACCGAAATTCCCTGAAAATTCCCTGAAGCCATGAAAATCCCCGCGATGAATGAGGATTTGCCCTTGACAAAAAGGGAAATTTCCTTATACTTACAGTCTTTAAATCAAGGTTGTAAACTGCTATGATGCTTTCAATTGCCATGAGATGAGATCTTGGTGTATAGTTCCATCATGACAAAGCTGAGCATAGAAGATATACCAGAAGAGGGGATACAGATTCAGTTGGTTGAGGAAGAGCCGCGCCTAAAGGAACTACTCCTCCATTTACCCCACATCGAATTTTCCCTCGACAAGGCCGCTCGGGCTAGCCTGATGATCAATAAGTCGGACAAGACCGTTTTAATACGGGGGCGGATAGAGGCGGAATTGATCCTCCAGTGTAGTCGATGCCTGAAGGACTTTCGTTTCCCCCTCGATTCTTATTGCGAAGTGACGTTATTTTCCTTCGAAGGTGAGACCCTCCCCCAGGAAGCAGAGCTTGCCAGGGATGACCTGAGGTCCAGCTACTATTATGGAGGTGAGATTGATCTCTCGGGGATCATTCGAGAACAAATTCTGCTTGACACCCCATATAAGTCGTTATGCCATCCATCTTGTAAGGGGTTGTGTCCTACCTGTGGGAAGGACCTCAATCGCGGAAGTTGTTCGTGCAAAGAGGAAATATTCGATGGGCGGTTTGCCGCGCTAAAGGAGCTTAAGATCGGCCGGGAAGGGAAGGGGAACTGAACCAATGGCACTCCCGAAGAGAAAGTTGTCCAAATCACGGAGGGATAAGCGTAGGACCCACAAGAAGTTGATATCCCCCAGTTTATCCTTATGCCCTCAATGCAATGAGCCAAAACTACCTCATCGCGTTTGTCTTCACTGTGGGACCTACAAGGGGGAAGAAATTTTCAAAGAAGAGGAGACCTAAGCGCTTCGATTCATACGTTCGCTGACGGACGTATTCACTAAGAGCTTAGGTTTGTTCGGTATCGCTGAGAGGATCAGGTGGTCATATGCAGATAGCCGTGGACGCAATGGGAGGTGAGCAGGCACCCCGTGCAATAGTAGAGGGAGCCGTCATGGCCGCTCGCAATCATGGGGCCAAAGTTATTTTGGTAGGCGATGAGGAGCGCGTCTATGGCGAATTGGAAAAACACGACACCTCCGGCCTGCCCTTATCCGTCTACCATGCCCCTCATGTAGTGGGAATGCATGAGTCTCCCTTCCTGGTGGTGAGGCAGAACCGAGATTCATCCATCAAGGTCGCTTTGGACCTCGTTAAAGAGGGGGAAGCGGATGCCGCGGTCAGCGCTGGAAATTCCGGTGCGGCCATGGCCTTTGCCATGTTTATCCTGAAGAAATTGGAAGGGGTAGAAAGGCCGGCCATCGCGACGTTTCACCCGACCTCAGAGGGGACGTCTATTTTGTTGGACGCCGGTGGGAATGTGGACTGCAAGCCCCTCCATCTTATTCAATTTGCAATCATGGGCAGTGTTTATGCGAAGCTGGTGCTTGAAAAGGAAAATCCCCGCATAGGTCTTCTCAGCAATGGGACGGAAGAGGCTAAGGGGAACGAGTTGACCCGAGAAACCAACGCTATCTTGAAGCGGGCCCACTTGAACTATACCGGATATGTCGAGGGGAAGGATATCTCCAACGGGAATGCAGATGTAATCGTGTGCGATGGCTTTGTGGGAAACGTCGCTTTGAAGACCAGCGAGGGGTTGGCAGAGGCCATCGGGACAATCCTCAAGGATGAGATCAAAAAGAGCCTCAGGGCGAAGCTCGGCTATTTTTTGATCAAAGGGGCTTTTGCCAACTTAGAGAAGAGGGTGGACTATTCAGAATATGGGGGCGCTCCCCTTTTAGGGATCAATGGGATATGTTTGATATGCCATGGAAGCTCATCGGCGAAGGCCATTATGAATGCGGTTTTCCTGGGCCTCAGGCTTGCAGAAAAGGGATTTAATCAACACCTGGTAGAGGAACTGGGCAAAAGGCGAGAATTGTTGAGAATGGGCCACAAAAACGTCATGAAGATATTGGATCAGATTAAGGAGAAGATCATCCATTGATTGAGGAGGGCTCGGGTTGGATTACTTTTTGACCGAGGAGCAGGAGATGATAAGGGATCTGGCCAGAAAGATCGCGGTGGAAAAAATGGTCCCGCTGAGGGCGGAGTTGGATGAGCAGGAGGAGTTCCCGTGGGAGATTATGAAGGTATGCGCTGATGCCGGCCTTTTCGGGGTCTACCTTCCCGAGGAATATGGGGGGTTTGGCGGCGGGGTTTTTGAGAACTGTCTGGCCGTTGAACAGTTGAGCTGGGCCTGCATGGGCATTTCCACCAGTTATGCCGGAAGCGGGCTGGGGGCTTATCCCATTTTGATGTTCGGCGACGATGAGCAGAAGAGGAAGTATCTTCCCGACATCGGACAGGGAAAGCGGCTAGCCGCCTTCGGTTTGACCGAGGCCAATGCCGGAAGCGATGCCGGTGCTATCCAGACGACAGCCCTCCGAGACGGGGATTCGTACATATTGAATGGAACGAAACAGTGGATCACCAACGGGGGGGAAGCGGAGATCTACTCAATCATCGCCATGACGGATCGGTCGCGGGGGGCCAGGGGGGCCAGTGCATTCATCGTGGAAAAAGGAACTCCGGGATTCGAGTTCGGCAAAAAGGAGAAAAAGCTGGGTATTCGTGCCTCGGCAACTCGGGAGCTCATCTTCCAGGACTGCCGGATACCGAAGGAAAACCTTATCGGCCGAGAGGGGATGGGGTTTATCATCACGATGAAGACCTTCGACAAGACTCGCCCAGGAATTGGAGCCCAGGGTGTTGGCCTGGCTCAAGGCGCGTTGGACGCCGCCATCCAGTATGCCCGGGAAAGGGTTCAATTCGAGCGCAAAATTATCTCATTCCAGGCGATTCAACATATGCTTGCGGATATGGCTACCCAAATAGAGGCTGCGCGCGCCCTGGTTTACTCGGTGGCCAGGTTCATTGACAGCAATCCAAGGGACTTTTCAAAGGTCTCGGGGATGTCAAAGCTTTTCGCCTCAGATGTGGCTATGAAGGTGACGGTCGATGCCGTGCAGATCTTCGGTGGATACGGTTTCATGAGGGAATATCCCGTAGAAAAGATGATGCGGGACGCCAAAATTTTGCAGATATACGAGGGGACGAATCAGATTCAGAGGAATGTTATCGGCCAGGAACTCATCAGGGAGTCCGTCAGAAAGAGAAAGGCCGGCACATAGCGACGAGGTCGTATGATGGATTTAGAAGGCAAGGTGGCATTAATCACGGGTGGAGCGCAGGGGATTGGCAAGGTTACTGCCCTGCTCTTGGCAAGCAAAGGGGCTGACGTGGCAGTCTTGGATATCAATATGGAAGGGGCTTTGGAAGCGGTCAAAGAGATCGACGGCTTAGGGAGGAGGGGGCTTGCCCTCGAGGGCGATGTTTCCAACCCTGCTGATGCCGAGGGAATCGTGGCCAAAGCAGTGGAGCAGTTGGGCGGGATCGATATCCTGGTGAATAATGCCGGCATCACCCGGGATAGGCTCCTTTTGAGGATGACGGAGGAAGATTGGGATGCCGTTTTGAATGTGAATTTAAAGGGGACGTTTAACTGCACAAAGGCGGCCATCAAGCATATGATAAAGCGTAAGAGCGGGAAAATCGTCAATATTGCATCGGTAGTGGGAGAGATGGGAAATGCCGGTCAGGCTAATTACGCCGCCTCCAAAGCGGGTATCATTGGATTGACCAAGGCTGTCGCCAGGGAATATGCCCAGAGGGGAATCAATGTAAACGCTATTGCCCCCGGTTATGTCGAAACCCCCATGACGGAGGCTCTCGCGGAGAAGGTGAAGGAGGAGTTGAGACGACAGATTCCCATGGCGAAATTGGGCGCCCCGTTGGATGTGGCCAATGCCGTCTATTTTCTCGTTTCGGATGCCTCGAGTTACATCACGGGACAGGTTTTAAACGTAAACGGTGGAATATACATGTAGACTTAGCATGGCAAAGGAGGTGAGGACTAGATGTCCGTCGAGAGTCGAGTCAAGGAGATCATCGTAGATCAGTTGGGCGTGGATGAAAAAGAGGTGACCTTGGAGGCCAAATTTATCGACGATTTGGGGGCGGATTCCCTCGATTTGGTGGAGCTGGTGATGGCCTTGGAGGAGGAGTACGACATGGAGATCTCGGATGAGGATGCCGAGAAGATCCAGACCGTTGGTGACGCCATTGCGTATATCAAATCCCACAAGGGGGGATAGCGTGACGTAAAATCGGGCGGTCATTTGAGGGTCCATTTTCCCCTGCCGAGAGCTTGAAAAGGGTGGTGCATTGAAGAGGAGGGTTGTCGTTACAGGATTGGGGCTGGTTCTTCCCAACGGGATCGGCGTTGAAGAGGCCTGGAGGAATACCTGTGAAGGGAGGTCCGGAATCGGCCGGATCACCCGTTTCGATACGAGCCAATTTGAGACGAAGATCGCGGGGGAGGTAAAGGGCTTTGACCCGGAGGATTACGTGGAAAGAAAAGAGGTTCGGAGGATGGATCTCTTTATTCAATACGCCGTTGCCGCATCAACAATGGCAGTGGAGGATTCCGGGTTGGAGGTCAATGAGGACATCAGCGATCGGGTTGGGGTGATCATCGGAACGGGTTTGGGGGGTCTTCCCACCATCGAGGAGTATCACACGGTCCTTTTGGAGAAGGGACCGAAAAGGATAACCCCCTTCTTCATACCCAAGCTGATCGCCAATATGGCCTCGGGGCATGTGGCCATGCACTTCAATGCGAGGGGACCAAATACGTGTGTGGTGACGGCATGTGCAACGGGGGCTCATTGCATCGGGGATGCCTTTCGAGCCATCCACTATGGGGATGCGGACGTCATTATCGCGGGAGGGACTGAGTCCAACATCACCCCCCTCTGCGTGGGCGGCTTTAATGTGATGAAGGCCATTTCCACCCGAAACGATGAGCCGGAAAAGGCTTCGAGGCCCTTTGATAGGGAGAGGGATGGGTTCGTTGTATCGGAGGGAGCAGGAATTCTTATCTTGGAGGAGTTGGACTTTGCCCTCCGGCGGGGGGCAAGGATATACGCCGAGATCATCGGGTATGGATTTAACGGAGATGCCTACCATATAACGGCCCCATCGCCGAATGGGGAGGGAGCGGCCAAGTGCATGAGTTTCGCCCTGGCAGATGCCGAAATTAACCCGGATCAAATCGACTACATCAATGCCCATGGCACCTCGACCCCCTTGAATGATCTCTCGGAAACCATTGGCATTAAAAGGGTATTTTCCGAATACGCTTATGAGATCCCGGTTAGTGCTACGAAATCCATGACAGGGCATCTGCTCGGGGGAGCAGGAAGCACAGAGGCGATCTTTGCCATCCTGACCATGAGAGATGGGATTATTCCTCCTACCATTAATCTGGAGAATCCCGACCCGCAATGTGACCTTGACTACGTACCCAAAGAATCCAGGGAAAAGGACGTTAATATCGCAATGTCCAATTCCTTCGGGTTTGGAGGGACCAATGCGGTTCTCATCTTTTCCACGTTTAAGGGATGATGCATTCCAAGACAAAAATCGGTCTCGCCTATAATCAGGCGGATATGAGTTGAAGGAAGGTCTCGAGCAATCCCAGCACTTGACTGGGTGTTGCCCGGGTTTCCTGTAGCGAACATTAAAGAATTTTTGGTAACCATTCTTAGTAAAGCGAAACGGCCGCAAATCGAATGTTTGAGCCCGGAGGGCGAGTTTTGGATTTGCAGTGAAGCGAGCTCTAGAATGGTCAAAAATTCTTTTCAGTGAGCGAAAGGGAATTTGGGCAACAGCCCCTTGAGGAGAAACCCTATGGGGCTGCATCCACAGCAGTAAGTAAAGAACCCCAGGGATTGCGGCTTATTGGAATATTCCGGAGAGGGTATGTCTCGTCCGTCTTGGGATGAATACTTCATGGATATCACCAGCCTCGTGGCTAAGCGGTCCACGTGTCTGAGGAGGAAAGTGGGAGCCATTTTGGTTAAGGACCGCAATGTATTGGCAACGGGATACAACGGAGCTCCCTCGGGGATTCCCCATTGTCTGGATATTGGATGCCTACGGGAGGAGATGTCTGTGCCATCGGGGGAACGGCATGAGCTGTGTCGAGGACTCCACGCGGAGCAGAATGCTATCATTCAGGCGGCATATCATGGGGTTCGGATTCGAGGAGCCACCCTCTTCTGTACTAACTATCCGTGTACCATCTGCATTAAGATGCTCATCAATGCGGGAATCAAGAGGGTTGTTTACCAGGACGGTTACAGCGATGAGCTAGCCAAGGAGCTCATCCAGCAAGCGGGCCTGGAGGTAGTTCGGTTCAAAGGTAAACCATGAAATGTCCCTTTTGTTCCGAAACGGAAAGTCGGGTTGCTGATTCAAGGCTCAGCAGGGACAAGGAAACCATTAGGCGTCGCCGTCAGTGCTTGCATTGTGGGAAACGTTTCACCACATCGGAGAGGGTCGAGGGCGCCATGCCAATGGTGGTCAAGAGGGACGGAAGGAGGGAACCCTTCAATCGGATAAAAATCATGAACGGCCGGAGGAAGGCCTGTGAGAAACGTCCCATAAGCATTGACCACCTGGAGAGGATCGTCAATCGAATAGAGCAAGGGATCCAAGAGGCAGGGGAGAGGGAGGTCAAAAGCACCCTCATAG
Organism: Pseudomonadota bacterium; assembly: GCA_030672465.1. Taxonomy (GTDB): domain Bacteria; phylum Desulfobacterota; class BSN033; order WVXP01. The sequence continues at coordinate 9,663 of DAOVGJ010000094.1, forward strand.
GGCAGAAGGTGATCGATGAACTCCGGGGCTTGGATGGGGTCGCTTATGTGAGGTTTGCCTCCGTTTACCGGCAGTTCAGGGATATCAACGAATTTATGGATGAACTCACGCAGCTCCTGGGGAATCGGACAACCGAAGGTAGGAAGGGCAAGAAAAAACGATAGGGCGGAGTACCGATCTTCTCCATGGGGTGCGGATAGGGGAAGGATAGGTGTTTACGGGATTAATCGAGGCAATCGGTTTCGTCTCCAAGATGGAAAGGAGGGGAGAGTTCACGAGGATCGCCTTCAGTTCCCCCTGGGGTTTGACAGAGATCAAAGCGGGTGATAGCATTTCGGTCAATGGCGCTTGTTTAACCGTGGTTGGTGTAGATGGAAAGACGTTCACCGTGGATGTATCCAAGGAGACCGTTACTCGTACCACCTTAGGGGAATTGAAGTCCACGTATTCAGTGAATTTGGAAAGGCCCCTAACCCCTGCGGATCGCTTGGGAGGCCATTTGGTTTTGGGCCATGTCGATGGTACGGCCACCATTACGGGAATGCTGGAGGAAGGGGGCTCCATCACCATCACGTTTCGGACATCGGAGGATTTGCTCCCCTATATGGTGGAAAAGGGATCGGTGGCCATCGATGGAATCAGTTTGACGGTAAATGAGTGTGGGGGAAATGAGTTCAGCGTGACTATTATTCCCTTCACCTCTGAACGGACCACCATCGGCCGGAAGAGGGTGGGGGATAAGGTGAACGTTGAGACGGATATCATCGGTAAATATGTCCAGAGGTTCTTATCCGGCCAGAAGCACGAGGGAAGAACTCCCAAATCAGGACTTGACATGGATTTTTTGGCCAAACATGGGTTCAAATAGATGGGGTGAATCGGATGGTAGCTAGCATCGAATCGGTAATTGAGGATATTAAGGAAGGAAGGATGGTCATTTTGGTCGACGACGAAGATCGGGAAAACGAGGGCGATCTGATGATCGCGGCGGAAAAAGTGACCCCGGAGGCGATTAATTTCATGGCCAAATATGGCAGGGGTCTCATCTGTCTCTCCCTTACCCCGGAACGAGTAGTCGAGCTGAAGCTGCCCATGATGGTCACCGAGAATAGGGCGAGATTTCAGACGGCCTTCACGGTATCCATTGAGGCCAAATGCGGGGTAACGACGGGTATCTCAGCAGCCGATCGGGCGACCACGGTGTTAACCGCCATCGATGATCGGACCAAACCCGAGGATCTAGTCAGCCCAGGTCATATCTTTCCCCTCAGGGCGACGGAAGGAGGGGTGTTGGTTAGATCCGGACAAACCGAGGGTTCCATAGACCTGGCACGGTTGGCGGGATTGAAACCAACCGCCGTAATCTGTGAGATTATGAACGAGGACGGGACAATGGCTCGGATGCCCGACTTAGCGATCTTCGCTAAAAGACATCATCTGAAGATCCTCACCATAGCTGACATTATTAAATACCGCATGCGAAATGAATCCTTGGTTCGGCGAATAGCCACTGCAACCCTTCCAACGGAATACGGGGGCACCTTTACCGCCATAGCCTATGAGAACGATATCGACACTCATCACCATCTGGCCCTGGTCAAGGGGATGATCCATCCGGACGATGAAGTGCTGGTGAGGGTACATTCCCAGTGTTTGACGGGCGACGTCTTCGCGTCCAAGAGATGCGATTGTGGGGAGCAACTTCATAAGGCCATGGCCATGGTGGGAAAAGAAGGTAAGGGGGTTATCCTCTACATGCGCCAGGAGGGAAGGGGGATTGGTATCATAAACAAATTGAGGGCCTACGGCTTACAGGACGAAGGGAAGGATACCGTTGAGGCAAATGAAGAGCTGGGATTCAAGGCCGACCTAAGGGACTATGGAATCGGGGCCCAGATCTTAGTCGATCTGGGGGTGCGTAAGATACGGTTGATGACCAATAATCCCCGGAAGATCATTGGGTTAGAGGGGTATGGGATACGGGTGGTCGAGCGGATTTCCATTGAGACGAAGCCCCATATGGAGAACATCCGGTATTTGGAGACTAAAAAGGAGAAGTTGGGCCACCTCCTTTCCATCAAAACGGGGGACTAATCCTGGGAGGGGAAAAAGATGCCGAAGGTTTTAGAAGGGAAGATTGATGCCAAGGGGTTGAAGTTCGGCCTTGTGGTCAGCCGATTCAATGATTTCATCAACGAGCGTTTGCTGGAAGGAGCCTTAGACGCCCTGACTCGAAATGGAGCCGGGGAAAAGGACCTCTCCATTGTCAAGGTTCCCGGGGCCTTTGAAATTCCATTAGCCGCCAAGAAGATGGCCAACAGCGGGACGTATGATGCCGTCATCTGTTTGGGATGCGTGATACGAGGGGATACTCCCCATTTCGAATATATAAGCGCCGAAGTCACCAAGGGGATTGCCAAGGTCTCCTTGGAAAGCGGTGTTCCCGTTTCATTTGGTGTGATTACAGCCGACAATTTGGAGCAGGCAATCGAACGGGCGGGGACAAAGGCCGGCAACAAGGGTTGGGATGCCGCCCTTGCAGCAATCGAAATGATAAATCTTTTCAAGACCATGTAAGCAAGGGAGTAGTACTCGAACCCTTCTATCCAGACTCCATGAAGAGATCTCTGAAAAACTGGAAAAAGGAGCTTTGAGCGCGAATTTATCACGTAGTCGAATTAAAATGTGCACCGTCTAACCGCATGACTGCAACACTGCAAAACCGCAACTGCGCAGCGAAGAGCGACTTTTTCAAAGATCTCATGAGCTCATGGGAGGAAGGGTGCCTTGGGAGTGCGACGACGGGCCAGGGAGATTGCCCTCCAAGTTCTTTATCAGAGGGAATTTAGTCGTGTGGAAGCCGAGGAGGCCTTGAACCTCTTTTGGAACAATTTCGAGGCCTTGAAGGGGGCTATGGATTTCTCGGAGCGCATTATCAGGGGAGTCGAACAGCATCGAGAGATTTTGGATCGAATCATCGCGAAATACTCATCTCATTGGAAGATCGACCGCATGGCCCATGTGGATCGAAATATCCTCAGAATTGCCGTCTACGAACTTCTCTACTGTGATGATATTCCCCCCAAGGTGGCCATAAACGAGGCCATCGATATTGGAAAAAAGTATGGCTCTGAGGACTCCGGGGCCTTCATCAACGGGGTTTTGGATAAGGTTAAGTCTGAGGAGAGACGGAAGGCCGAATAGCCTTTACAGACCCGAGCAAGCCCCTTTCCTGGGGATTTGATGGAAGTCATTATCTCTTCCGAGCCCATAGACCGCCAGGAGTGCCAATTGGTCGAGGCAGGCTTTTTCGAGGATGAAAGGCCTCTGAGGGGCCCTGCAGGCCTTCTCGATTGGAGGCTCAACGGAGCCATATCTCGGGAAATCATAAACGGCCGAATAACGGGCCGGTTTAAGGAGACGGTTATCATCCCCTCCAATGGACGGATTCAATCTCCCAAAATTTTGCTGATCGGTTTGGGACCGGCCGTTCGAATAAGCTATCCCAAGTTGAGGGAGGTTTCGGCCCATCTCCTTCAAACCCTCCTGAAGATAAATATTCTCGACTTTTGTTGCTCAATACCCCACTCTAAGCCCTATCCCCTCGAATGCTCAAAGGCCGTTGAGGTTTGGGTCGAGGGACTGTCGGACGCATTAGGCCCTCGCGGTGAATTCCGGAAAGACATTAAGATGAGGATTACGGAGGAAGACCAGTGGGTGGATGAAGCTCTTCTGGGAGCTCAAACGGCCAAGGTAGTCTTAAAACGGAGGATGAGGATCAAGGTCAAGCAAGAGGCCAGGCCCTGAACAGAAGGCCTTCTATCGGTTCAATTCCTCCGAAATCTTTTCCTTGAAATAGCCCACCGTCTTTCTTAATCCCTCCTTCCGGCTGACCTTCGGATCCCAACCCAAAAGGGTTATCGCCTTGGATATATCGGGCTGCCTCACCTTGGGATCGTGGGATGGCAGTGGCTTGTAGGTGATCCGGCTCTTTGATCCGGTAAGGGCGATGATCTCCTTGGCGACATTCAAAATACTGATCTCGTCGGGGTTACCCAGGTTAACGGGAAGGTGTTCTCCCGAGTGAAGAAGCCTATAGATGCCCTCCACCATGTCGGAGATATAGCAGAAGCTGCGGGTTTGATATCCATCGCCGAACACGGTGAGATCTTCATTTTTCAAGGCCTGAACCATAAAGTTGGGAAGGGCCCTTCCATCATCAAGCCTCATCCTCGGGCCATAGGTATTGAATATTCTGGAGATTCGAGTATCAACGCCATGGGATCGGTGGTAAGCCATGGTTATGGCCTCGGCAAATCGTTTGGCCTCATCGTAAACCCCCCTGGGGTTGACCGGATCCACATTGCCCTGGTAATCCTCTCTTTGGGGATGGACGAGGGGGTCCCCATAAACTTCGGAAGTTGAGGCGAGGAGAAACCTCGTCTTCTTCTCTTTGGCAAGCCCCAGGGCCTTATGGGTGCCGAGGGAACCAACCTTTAATGTGTGAATGGGGAAATTCAAATAGTCATTGGGGCTGGCCGGGGAGGCGAAGTGGAGGATATTATCGAGGTGTCCCTGGACATAGATGAACTCGGTGACATCATATTTAATAAAGCTAAAGCGTTCGTGCCCTATGAGGTGGGAGATATTCTCCATGTTCCCGGTGAGAAGGTTATCCATGCAGATGACCTCATGTCCCTTCTCGACGAAGTAATCGCAGAGGTGAGAGCCCAAGAAACCCGCCCCACCCGTGATCAGCGTTCTCTCCATGAAAAAGGTCTCCTTTACGGATGATATGCTTATTCTTCGTATCATACCCCGGGGAGCTTGTAAAGGGAATTTGTTTTTTGGCGTTTTCTGAGTCCCTAGGGTTTGTCTGGTCTATCTGGTCTGTTTCGTCTATTTGGTCTATTTCGTTCGTTTGGATTCCGTTGTCCCTGAGCGTAAATTCATCCTTTAACCGCAGCACCAAACTCGACTGGAAGGGGTAAGTATTCCCCGCCTCCTCACCCTCGATGTGTACCCCAAAAATCAGAGGTTCCCTCACGGTACGAGTCGTTTCTCGTTTGACAAAACCCTTTAAATGAGGTTGAAATCAACAGACTTCTACTATACTATTTGTAAAAAGGTTGCACTCAAGGAGGTACTGGTCATGGTTGAGAAGGCAGAAAAGATATGGATGGATGGAGAGCTGATCCCGTGGGATGAGGCCAGGGTTCACATTTTAACCCATACCCTCCACTATGGGCTGGGGGTATTTGAGGGCATCCGATGTTATCTTTGCCACGATGGGTCATCGGCCATATTCAGGTTAAGGGAACATGTGGATCGCCTGTTCGATTCGGCAAAAATCGGCGATCTCCAAATGCCTTTCTCCAAGGAGGAGATCGCGGAGGGCTGCAAGGAGACCCTGAGGGCAAATGACTTAAAGGAAGGATATATTCGACCCATCGCCTTCGTCTCTGAGGGAGTGATGGGGGTTTACCCGGCGGATAACCCGATCCGCGTGGCCATCATCACATGGCCCTGGGGGGCATATCTGGGAGATGAGGCCTTGGAGAAGGGCATCAGGATCAAGATCTCTTCCTTTACTCGCCATCACGTCAACGTAATGATGACCAAGGCGAAAATTTGTGGAAATTATGTCAACTCTGTTCTGGCAAAGAGGGAAGTGGTCAAAATGGGATATGATGAAGCCCTCATGCTGGATACCGAGGGATACGTCTCAGAAGCCAGCGGGGAGAACATCTTCATGGTTAAAGACGGAATTTTGAAGACAACCCCTCTCACTTCGATCCTGCCGGGGATTACGAGGGATTCCGTTATTCAAATAGCCAAGGCAAAGGGTTGGCCCGTCATCGAGGAACGATTTACGCGGGATGAGCTCTATGCGGCTCATGAGGCCTTTTTTACGGGCACGGCGGCCGAGGTAACCCCAATCAGGGAAGTGGATGATCGGGCCATTGGTGCGGGGGGTATTGGACCCCTTACCAAGGTCATTCAGGCGACCTTTTTCGATGTGGTTAAGGGAAAGCTCGATGAATATCGCCACTGGCTCACCTCCCTCTAATCTTTTTCCTTTCAGGTAGTTAAGAAGGTGGCTACCCGACTCATCGTCGATGGATATAATCTCATCCGACAGTCTCCATCCCTGAGGGAGGTGGAATCGAGGGACCTCCAGATGGGGAGGGAGGCATTGATCCGTCAACTTGCCTCCTATAAGAGGGTTCGTGGGTACGAGATCACCGTCGTATTCGATGGTTGGCGATCAGGTAGTTTGACGCAAAGCCAGCAATGGGAGAGGGGAATTCTCGTGGTCTATTCGAAGAGGGATGAAAGAGCGGATGAGGTAATCAAGCGCATGGCGAAGAGGTTCGGGCAGGGAGCGGTGGTTGTCTCGTCGGACCGGGAGGTTACCCATTTCGCCGAAAAGGTCGGGGCCACGGCTGTCTCCTCGGAGGAGTTCGAGGGGAGAATGGGGATAGCGGTGGTCATGGAACAGAAGGAAATGGATCCGGAAGAGGTGGACGACGACAAAAGGGGAAAGGGGACCAAAAAGAAAGGGCCGGCGAGGAGGCCTTCCAGGAGAAGGAGACGTACGATTCAGCGATTAAAGAAGTTGTGATCCCCTTGGGGCAAAGCCAAATCCTAAATCGACTCGGCCGAGCTCGTCGCGGGCCGAAGCACTAAATACGAAACAAATCCTAATTTCCAAATTTCAAATCCAAAACCGTTTAGTTCCCTTGGAATTTGCTCGTATTTTCTCCTTTACGCATACGCAAATATTTATGTCGTCACATATATCTATCTTATAGACGCAGCTTGTTCTCAGAACCCGCAAGAAGCCTTTGGATGTTACCGTAGTGGCGGTAGCAGATGAGTCCGGCGATGATCAGGCTGGCGATCACGTACGGTTTCGATTGTGTCAAGATGGTAATGAGGATGGGCATTACCGCCGCCGCCGTCAAAGAGCCGAGGGAGACAAACTTCCATTTCAACACCACGCCGAAAAAGATAACGGCGTCGATCAAGACCGCCAAAGGGGTAATACCCAGGTAAACGCCGAGGGCCGTCGCCACCCCTTTTCCCCCTTTGAATTTCAAAAAGACGGGGAAGAGATGTCCCGCAAAGGCGGAAAGGGCGACGAGGCAAACCCAGCCGTCGGATCCCATGAGCCATAAAGCGAGAAGAACCGGTATCAGCCCCTTAAGGCAATCGCCTACCAGGGTAAGGGCCCCCAATTTTTTCCCCGCCGTCCGAAAGATGTTTGTGGCCCCGATATTGCGGCTCCCCTCCGTGCGGGGATCCACATCGGAGAAGGCCTTGCTCAAAAGCAAGCCGGTGGGGATGGAGCCAGCCAGGTAACCTAAGATGATTAGTCCAATACCTGCAACGAGCATCGGTTTGTCCCTCAACCAGTGGATATTCAAAGTCTATATTAAATAAAAGGGGGTGGGTTGTAAAGGGGAAGTTGGGGCGGGGTAGATTGAAAGGGACAAGGGGTTTCATTCGATAATAATGGTAAAGGTTCCCTCCACAACGCAATCGCTTGTCACATCCCACCAGAATAGGCCCCAAATCGTGTCGCCGTCCTCGAAATCCACCACGTAGAAGTCGATTTCTTCTCCATCCGCAGTAATGAGCCAGAGCCGGTCGTCCCGAAGATCGCCCCAGAAATCGATGAGAACCGTTTCGCCATTAAGAAGTCCTAGCTCATCGAAGAACAAGTCGCAGTCCCAGTCCACGGTAACGTTGCCAAATTCGATCCGGGTTGGTGTGGGCGGGATTTCTCCCGGGTCGCATTGATCTCCGGTGCTGGTAATATCCAAGGTGGCAATGTAGAAACCGGTATATGCCGCATTAACGCCACAGCCGGAAGAATAATAATATACGCCGCTACCGCCGTCGTCCCCACATGACGCCATGCAGAGGATGATGGCTACCACCGGTATGATTCTCAGCCTTCTTGAACCCATAATTGATGCTGTTAGGCTGCTGAACCTGTGAAGAGATGGGTCTTCTCATAAGCCTGGCAATCTATTACCTCTTATATTTTCCTATCAATTGGCCTTCGGCCAAGATATGTCCCTCCATGGCTTTCAGCAATTCCTTTTTCGTTATTCCGGGTTCAAGATTCATTTCCGTATCTAATGCATAGAGCTTGAAATAATACCTATGCGTGCCGCTGGGGGGACATGGCCCGCCGTAGCCGATTTTGCGGAAATCATTCATTCCCTGTATCGAACCATTTTCGAGCGTCTTTTGAGGTGGTACGCTCTCAGGGAGCTCCTTCATGTCCGCCGGGAGATTGAACAGAACCCAGTGTACCCATGTCCCCATTGGCGCATCCGGGTCATCGCATATAAGGGCGATGCTCTTGGTTCCGTTGGGGACGGAACTCCATGCCAAGGGTGGAGAGATATCGGTACCATCGCACGTATATTGTTTCGGTATCATGCCCCCTTCCTCGAAGGCCGTGCTCTTGATTTTGATTTCCATCTTTTTTCCTCCCACCGTTTCTGCGTTGGATTGATCCCTGTCTTGCCAAAGGCAAAGTAACATGAACGTAATGACCAAGCAACACATTTTCCGAAACATTGGTATTTTCCTCCTCTTGTCAAGATCGTGATTTGATATCAATGAAAAACTGGAAAAAGAAGCTAGTCCTCCAATTGTGTTAGCATGCTTCCTATCCTCGTCACGTAGATATGGGAAAACTCCGAGTCCTCGGTAGCACCATGCCAGTGCTTCTCCCCCGCCGGGATAAGGACGACATCCCCCTCGGTCACAATCCTCTCTTCATTCTCCGTAGCTACGATGCCCCTTCCAGCAGTGACTATCAGGATTTGTTCGCTGTCGTGGGCATGAAACTTGTTCCGCACGCCCTTACCGAAGTTCACGATATTCACATTAAACTCTTTACTATCAAGCACCAGGAGCTGTCTCGTCACATCTAATCCCGTAAAGAGGGGATGAGCATGAGGCTCCTTATATACATCGCTGATTTTGACGATTTTCATCTCTTCCTCCCTAGCGCGTGTACTGGAGGCCCTCAACTTGCGGTCTGAACCAGACGCGCAAAAGTGGTCGGGAGAGGAGATTTGAACTCCCGACCACTTGCTCCCGAAGCAGATCATGGAGGATTACGTAACCCCTTGGAATAATTTAACTAATTGACTTTGTTACAGTTTCAGTGTACAGTCAGTATAAACAAAAGAAGCTAAAAAATCAATTGGTGTCACATTTATGTCACAAGGCAAAGCATAGCCGGGCCGTTAGAAAAGTGCAGAGTAACTCAGTTTTGGCTTTGAAGCTCAGCTAAAAAAAGTAGCTCGACACTACATTGTCGAAAATGGCAAAGTCTATGGGCTTTATGACTTCCGATGATCCTCTGGTGGGATAGCCGGTTTATTGACTATGTGCCATTGGGCCAAGAAGTATGAACCGGCGGACCTGCGGATTGGGAAAAGATTCGGCCTGATATGGATGAAGAAAAGAAAGGGAACCAACAATTGCCAAAAAATCACATATGAAAGGAGACAGTCATATGGACGCTATTTTAGTAGAACATATGCGTGATTTTATGGCGTCAAAGAATTCGGAAGAGCTAGTCCAAATTTGGGTAGAAAACGACAGGACGAAGTACGTGGAAGAAGCATTTGAAGCAATACGCCAGATACTTGACGAACGAGGTGAAACGATCCCACCTCAATTGCCAATACGGGAGGAAAGGCCAACAAGGAAGAAGCAGGGGATAGAAAGGGAACGTGGAGGGTTCTTTTCGTTCCGCACACTGATCAGTCCCATCGTGATCAAAATTATCTATGTGCTTGGGATGCTGGGTCTTACTATCGGTGGTATCGTGATGATTAAGATGGGTTTGGATGTGATGAGTTTGGGTGCCGAAAAACTGAATATTTTTGGCAGACAGATATCTTTCAACAAACAAATATTGATAGGAATAACACTAATCGTGCTAGGCAATCTCGCCTGGCGTCTAGTTTGTGAAGGCTGGATTTTGCTTTTTAGAATGCGCGATATATTAGGCTCGATAG